>NZ_CEYEMI010000017.1:20940-43995 GCF_982810325.1 Paraperlucidibaca sp. | reverse complement strand
GCGAAATACTCGCACTCCTTGCCTTGCCGGCTGTCGGCGGGGCTGACTAATCCGTAAGGAGCACAATACGATGCGTCATTATGAAATCGTGTTCTTGGTGCACCCCGATCAAAGCGAGCAAGTGCCCGCCATGGTCGAGCGTTACACCGGGATCGTGAAAGATGCAGGCGGTAGCATTCACCGCTTAGAAGATTGGGGTCGCCGTCAATTGGCATACCCAATCAACAAAATCCATAAAGCCCACTACATCATGATCAATATTGAGTGTTCAGATGCCGTGCGTGTGGAATTGGAAGAAGCCTTCCGTTACAACGACGCCGTGATCCGCAGCTTGATCATCCGTCGTGAAGAAGCCATCACTGAAGAATCAATCCTTGCCAAAGGTGCAGAAGAGAAGCGTGCTCGTAAAGCTGCTCGTGCCGATGAAGGTTCAGATTCGTCAGCGTCGGCTGACTGATTCGCGGAGCGATCTGCGTGGAGCATAACCTGCTCCGGTTTAGCGGGGTGATTGAGAAAATCTTCCCGCGTCGTATGAGCCCTGCGGGCGTTGCGCATCAAGATTTCTTAATGCGACACCGTTCGAAACAAACAGAGGCAGGTGCGGCACGCGAGGTTCAGCTAGTGCTCAAGGTCCATGTGGCCGCCGACACTGCGAACAGCCTGATGGCCTTTGGCCTTGGCGACCGCGTTATAGCGATGGGCTTTTTGGCATCAGCCAGCCACCGCGATCCGGAACAATTGGTATTGCATGCGCAATCACTGCATAGACAGGATTAAGGAGAGGAAACCATGGCGCGTTTCTATCGTCGTCGTAAGTTCTGCCGTTTCACGGCCGACAAAGTCACCTACATCGATTACAAAGATGTAGAGACACTGAAGCAATTCATCACGGAAAACGGCAAGATTGTTCCAAGCCGTATCACCGGTACTAAGGCTCGTTACCAGCGTCAGCTAACTCTTGCTATCAAGCAAGCGCGCTTCCTGGCCCTGATGCCTTACACCGATAACCACATCTAAGGCTGGGGTGCGTGATGCAAGTAATTCTTTTAGAAAAAATTAAAGGCCTTGGTGCTCTAGGCACTAAAGTTGATGTTAAGCCTGGTTTTGGCCGCAACTTCCTGATCCCTCAGGGTAAAGCGCTGCCAGCTACGGCAAAAAATTTGGCTAACTTCGAAGTTCGTCGTGCTGAATTAGAGCGTCAAGAAGCTGAAGTGCTGGCAGCTGCCAATGCACGTGCAGCTGCTTTGGCAGAATTGGTTGTCACTATTGCCTCGAAAGCTGGCGATGAAGGCAAACTGTTCGGCTCGATCGGTAACCGCGACATCGCTGAAGCAGCTACTGCTGCTGGCGTTGCTGTCGACAAAACTGAAGTTCGTCTGCCAGACGGCCCGCTGCGTAACACCGGCGAGTTCGAAGTTGCTGTGTATGTGCACAGCGATGTGGCTGCGACATTGAAGTTGGTGATTACGGCCGAATAAGCCGCAAACACTGCTTCATGCTGGCTTAACGCTAGCTTCAACAAAGGGCGCTGGGGGTAACTCCAGCGCCCTTTTGTTTTTCTGCAATTTGAATCGGCAATATTCATGTCAAGGTCTTGGTCACGGCGGTCTTTGCGCCTAAGCTAACGGCACTATTTGATGTGATGTGCCCGATGAATATTCCGCAAAAACCCGCTGAAGATGCCGTGCTGTCGGCGTTAAAACTACCTCCGCATTCGCTAGAAGCTGAGCAGGCTGTGCTCGGCGGCTTGCTGCTCGATGACCAGGCCTGGGATAGAGTCTCTGATCGCGTGGGCGAGGAAGACTTTTATCGCCGCGATCATCGCCTGATTTTCCGCGCCATTAACCTGTTGGCAACCGAAGGCAGCCCGCGCGATGCGCTGACTATTGCCGAAACGCTGACACGCTTGGGCGAGTTAGAAAATGCTGGCGGCATGGCCTATTTGGGCGAGCTGGTGCGCAATACGCCATCGGCAACAAACATCGCGGCTTATGGCGACATCGTGCGTGAGCGCTCGGTATTACGACAGCTGATTCGCATTAGTAATGAAGTGTCGGACTCGGCTTTTTTGCCGCAGGGCGCCAGTGCACAGGCCATTCTCGACGAGGCCGAGCGCAAGATTTTCGCGATTGCCGAGCAAAGTCAAAAGAGCGGTGGACCGCAAGCGCTGAAGCCTTTGCTAACCAAGGCGCTAGATCGTATCGATAGCCTATTTCAGTCTGGCGACGCCATCACTGGCATCAGCACTGGTTTTGAAAAGCTCGATGAGCAGACTTCTGGCCTGCAAAAAAGTGATTTAGTGATTGTCGCGGCGCGGCCATCGATGGGTAAAACCACGTTTGCGATGAACTTGGTGGAAAACGCCATGATGCGCTCGGATAAACCGGTGCTGGTGTTTTCCATGGAGATGCCTGCTGAACAGCTGGTCATGCGTATGTTGTCATCGCTCGGCCGCATTGATCAGGGCCGCGTGCGTTCGGGCAAGCTCGAAGAGGATGATTGGCCACGCCTGACCTCAACCATCACTATGTTGGCCGAGCAGAAACTGATGATCGACGACTCGGCATCATTGAGCCCGAACGATGTGCGTACGCGAGCACGGCGTGTGGCGCGTGAGCATGGCGGCATCGGCTTGATCATGGTCGATTATTTGCAGCTGATGCGAGTGCCGGGCTTAGAGAGCAACCGTGTCAACGAGATCTCGGAAATTTCGCGCTCGCTAAAAGCCTTGGCGAAAGAGATGGAATGCCCCGTGGTGGCATTGTCGCAGCTCAACCGTTCGCTAGAGCAGCGCCCAAATAAACGCCCAGTGATGTCGGATTTGCGTGAATCTGGTGCTATTGAGCAAGACGCCGACGTCATCATGTTTATTTATCGCGACGAAGTTTATAACCCCGAATCGGCGGATAAAGGCACGGCGGAAATCATCATTGGTAAGCAACGTAACGGCCCCATTGGCAGCCTGCGCTTGGCCTTCTTGGGCAAATACACGCGCTTTGAAGATTTGTCGCCGGAGTATTATCGCGAAACGGAGCAGTACTAGTGATGCGTGAATGCTGGCTAACACTGGATGCACAGGCGCTGCTGCATAACCTAGCGGTCATGCGCGAGCATATGCCCGAAGCTAGGTTGTTAGCGATGGTCAAGGCCGATGCCTATGGCCATGGCATCGCGCAGGTCGCGCCGCTATTAGCCGATCATGCCGATGGTCTTGGCGTGGCTTGCATGAGTGAGGCTCTAGCGCTGCGAGCACAGGGCGTTAAAGGCAATATCACGGTCATGCAGGGCGTGTTTAATGCTGAGGAGCTAGCCACCGCACGCGCGCAATATTTAACGCTAGTAGTGCATAGCCCCGAGCAACTAGATTTATTTGAAGCCACTGAGTCGAGCCGACCTTTAGCGGTTTGGCTAAAGATAAACACCGGTATGAATCGCCTCGGCTTTCGCCCAGCACAAGCGTTGATGGCTTGGCGGCGATTGGGCAATTGCGTTGGCGTACATCGTCTTGGCATCGCAGCACACTTTGCCTGCGCTGATGAGCCGGTGCTAGCCATGACCGATCAGCAGTTGGGTCGCTTTCGTGCACTACAGCAGGCCTTATCTGCAGAAAAAGGCACATCTGTGGCTGGAAGCTTGGCTAACTCCGCTGGCGTTTTGGCGTGGCCTGAGGCCGCAGATGAATGGATGCGGCCGGGCATTGCGCTTTATGGCAGCTCGCCGTTTGCTGATCGTTCAGCCGCCGACTTTGATCTACGCCCGGTGATGACGCTGCATGCACGCGTGGTCAGCGTTTTCACCGTGCCGGCCGGCGAGCGCGTGGGCTATGGCGCGAGTTGGCTGGCAGAGCGCAGCACGCGCATTGCCGTGGTGTCGATAGGTTATGGCGATGGTTATCCGCGCCACGCCCCAACAGGCACGCCGGTACTCATTGCTGGCCGACGTTATGAGCTCGTTGGCCGGGTCTCGATGGACATGATCACCGTGAAGGTGGATGGCAGCGTTAACGTTGGCGATGAGGTCGTGTTGTGGGGCCAAGGCTTGCCTGTGGATGAGATTGCCAGTGCCGCCGGCACCATTAGCTATGAATTGTTTTGCCGCTTAACTGCGCGTGTGCGTCGACCATCTCAGCCGCTTGAGCTTGCCGAGACACCAATAGCGGATGCGGAGGCTGAGCATGGCTAAGGTTCGCAGCGTTTATGTTTGCAGTGCCTGCGGCACGGAGTCGAGTAAATGGGGCGGACAGTGCGCTGATTGCGGCGAATGGAACACCATAGCCGAGCAACAGCGCGCAATAGTCAGCAGGGCGGTCGGACGTGCTGTGGGCTATGCTGGCACAGCCGCGCAAGTTAGCGTGCTCGATGCCATTGCCACCGAAGATGCGCCACGGATTGCTACTGGCTTATCTGAACTCGATCGCGTCTTGGGCGGTGGCCTAGTGACTGGTTCGGTAGTGCTGATTGGCGGCGACCCTGGCATCGGCAAATCAACGATTTTGCTGCAAACGCTAACGCATCTGGCGCAGACTTTGCCGGCGCTATACATCACTGGCGAAGAGTCGTTATCGCAAGTCGCCATGCGCGGCCGCCGCCTCGACTTACCACTCAATAAATTACGCGTGATGGCCGAGACGCAAGTCGAAACCATCATCGCCACCGCCGAGCAAGAGCGCCCACGCATCTTGGTGGTGGACTCAATTCAAACGCTGTACACCGATAGTCTGACCTCGGCGCCCGGCGGCGTTTCGCAAATTCGCGAATCGGCGGCCTTGCTCACGCGCTATGCCAAGCGCTCAGGCTGTGCGCTGTTTTTGGTCGGCCATGTGACTAAAGAAGGCGCACTCGCTGGTCCTCGCGTGCTCGAACATATGGTCGATTGCGTGCTGTATTTTGAGGGCGAGGCCGACTCGCGCTTTCGCTTAATTCGTGCCGTAAAAAACCGTTTTGGCGCGGTCAACGAGCTAGGTGTTTTCGCCATGACCGATCGTGGCCTGCGCGAAGTATCCAACCCCTCGGCGATTTTTCTCTCGCGCTATGACCAACCTATTCCCGGCTCGGTAGTGATGATCACGCGCGAAGGCACGCGGCCACTGTTGGTGGAAGTACAGGCCTTGGTCGATGATGCCTTTAGCAATCCGCGCCGTGTCGCTGTCGGCTTAGATCAAAACCGGTTAGCGATGTTGCTGGCGGTATTGCACCGCCATGGTGGCATTTCCAGCCAAGGTCAGGATGTCTTCGTCAACGTCGTGGGCGGTGTGAAAGTGCTGGAGACCGGCTCAGATTTGGCGGTGGTGTTGGCGGTAACATCGAGCCTGCGTGGCCAAGCCCTCGACAGCGATTTGGTGGTGTTTGGCGAGATTGGTTTAAGCGGTGAGATACGCCCAGTGCCGAATGGCCAAGAGCGCCTGAAAGAAGCCGCCAAGCATGGCTTCACCCGCGCCATTGTGCCGCGTGGCAATGTGCCTAAGCAGGCTATTGAAGGCATTAAGGTGGTTGGCGTTGGGCGCTTAAGTGAGGCGCTGGATGCGTTGTGATGTTGCTTAGTCCAACTGGTGCGGTTTTTAATCAGCGATAAGCCTTAAACCACTCCAAGCTCGCCTCGGTGCCCAGCTCGCCGGGGCGATACTCAGCTCCTGTCCATCCTGCATATGGCAGCATCTCAATCACTTCAAAAATGCCCTGTAGCGGTAGCTTGCCTGTGTCCGGTGCGCCACGCCCTGGTGCATCGGCAAATTGAATATGGCCAATTTGCGCGACATTTTCGAGCAAGCTGCTCACGATATCTTCACCCATGCGCGCGAGGTGATAGCAGTCAAACTGCATCTTTAAGGTGGGGTGGTCGGCAGCTTCAAGGATCTCCTGCATCTGCGCGATATTGCTGATGAGAAAGCCAGGCATATCGAACGTGTTAATGGCTTCTAATGTGGTGATGACACCAATGCTGTGGAAGGCTTCAGCGGCATAGCGCGCATTGGCGACTAGCGTGTGCAAACACTGCACGAGATCGGCGTCGGCAGTTTGGCGGCCGGCGAGCACATTGACGCAGCTCACGCCCAGTTGTTGCGCATAGGGCAGCGCCTGTAAAACCGCGCGCCGAAAAGATTGCTCCTGCCCCGGCACGCCAGCTAAGCCATTGCCACCTTGCATCAGGTCGCCGGCGGGCACGTTGATTAGCACTAGCTCTAGTTCGTGACGATCAAGCTCAGCGGAAATGGCTTCAATGCTTAACTCATAAGGAAATTGAATTTCGACAGCTTGGAAGCCGGCGCGACGCGCTGCCGCAAAACGCTCAAGCAGCGGGAGCTCGGTGAATAGCAGCGAGAGATTGGCAGAGAATTTCAGCATGAGCCGGCATCCAAGTCAGGTAAGTAATGTGTAATAACGCTGCTTAAGTCGGCGTCAGCAAAACCATTGCCGGCGTGTGCTTGTAAGCGTTGCAAGGCGTGAGCAGCGAGTGGTGTGTCTAGATTAACTTGAGCTGATAATGCTTGGGCATTGCCTAAATCTTTCGCCAGCGTGGATACTTTCCATTGCACCGGTGTGAAGCGGCGCTCGGCCATACGCGGCGATAACACTTGGAATGGCAGCGAGTCGGCAAAGCCGCCTGCCAATGCTGGTGCGAGCAAACTGGCATCGACACCGGCGCGCTCGGCTAAGGCTACGGCCTCGGCAATGAGCACGCTATTAGCGGCGACGATGAGTTGATTACAGATTTTCGTGACCTGACCAGCACCAACATCACCCATGCGTGTGATGCGTTGGCTGTAATGGGCGAGCACAGGCCGCACGGCATCGATCGTCGTTGCTTTGCCGCCGGCCATAATCACGAGGCGGCCATTTTCAGCGCCGGCAACGCCGCCAGAGACGGGTGCATCTACCCATTCGGTATTAGCGATTTTTCTGAGCTCAGCGGCAAGTTGGCGCGTGACATCGGCCGCGATGGATGAGTGATCGACAACGATTAAGTCCGAATGAGCGCCAGCGAAAACCCCATCGGCACCATGACATATTGCCTCTACAGCGGCGCTGTCCGAGACGCAGAGCATCAGCACATCAACGTTGGCGGCAAGCTCGCGCGCAGAGGCAAAGACATGAGCTCCGGCAGCATGTAAGGGCTCACAGGCGGCAGCGGTACGATTCCACACGCTAAGCTCAATACCGGCCTGCAATAGGCGCTTGGCCATGGGTACACCCATCAGGCCTATTCCTATAAATCCGACGCGCATGGACACCCCTAAAAGCAAAAGGCAGAAGCCGACTGATGGCTCGTGCGCAAATGAGTAAGTACTGGTAGTGTTGGCGAGCAGGCGGGCTGTATGCAACCCGATTATTTTCACCAACTCTTTTTATTTTCACGGAGACTGGCCATGAGCGCCTTTGAACAAGCCCAAAAAGATGTAAAAACGCTGACCCAACGCCCTGGCAATGACGATATGCTCGCGCTCTATGCGCACTTCAAACAAGCCAGTCAAGGCGATGCCAGCGGCAGCCGCCCCGGCATGTTTGACATGATCAATCGTGCCAAGTTCGACGCTTGGGCTGCGCTAAAAGGCATGAGCCAAGCCGCTGCAGAGCAAGCGTATATCGATAAAGTAAATGCGTTGTTGAAAACACACGCTTAATACACTGCTTTTAGACCGTTTTTTGCGACAAATGCGGCGTTTGGCTTGCATGCCTGCGCCGCCTCGTTTCCAATACACCCATCGCTTTTATTGATTCAACGCTATGGCTTCCTCCGCTGTTTCTGACGCATCCGCTGCATTTCAACTCAAAGGCAGTTCATTTACCGCGACCGTGCTGGAATTGCAGTCGGCGAGTCTTACTGAAATAAAAACCCAGCTAGCCGCACGCACGCTCGATGCCGCTGCTTGGCTGCAGCAGTCTCCGGTTATTTTAAGCGTTGAGAAAGTGGCTGAAAGCGCTGCTGATTGGGCGGCCATTGTTGCTCTCTGCCAATCTTTCGGCGTCAGCTTGGTTGGTTTGCGCGCGCCCAAAGCCATGCATGAAGCCCTAGCCTCGGTCGGCCTGCCTGTGCTGGCCTCATTGCGCACGAAAAGTGCTGAAAAAACTTACGACGCCGATGGCCATCGTGTCGCCGTAGAGCCTGAGCAAAAACCAGTTGCTGCGGCGACTACGCAAGTTATTACCCAGCCTGTACGCGGTGGTCAGCAAATTTACTCATCCGGTGATTTAGTCATTTTGGCGCCGGTGAGCGCGGGCGCTGAAGTCATCGCCGATGGCCATATTCATATCTACGGTCCATTGCGTGGTCGCGCTCTGGCGGGCGTGCAGGGCGACACCAGCGCGCAAGTATTTTGTCAGTCGCTTGAGGCTGAGCTGGTGTCTATCGCAGGGCGCTACCGCGTTGCCGATGACCTGCGCTCCGACTCACATTGGCGCAAGGCTACACGCCTGAGTTTGAGTGAAGATATGTTGAACCTGTACGACCTTTGAACAATACTGGCGGGTAACGCTCGCTCATGCTTTTGAGGAATCTTTTGTGGCAAAAATTATCGTCGTAACGTCGGGTAAAGGTGGGGTAGGCAAGACCACCTCGAGTGCTGCTATTGGCACTGGTTTAGCGATGCGTGGGCATCGTACTGTGCTAGTAGATTTCGATGTTGGTCTGCGTAACCTAGATCTCATCATGGGCTGCGAACGCCGTGTGGTGTATGACTTCATCAACGTTGTGCAAGGTGATGCCACGCTAAACCAAGCGCTGATCAAAGATAAGCGTTTAGATAACTTATTCGTTTTGGCTGCCAGTCAAACCCGTGATAAAGATGCCCTGACTGTCGAAGGTGTAGGTCGCGTCATGAGTGAGCTTAGTGCGCAGTTCGATTTTGTCATCTGCGACTCACCTGCGGGCATCGAGAAGGGCGCGCATATGGCGATGTACTTTGCCGATGAAGCTGTCGTGGTGACCAACCCCGAAGTGTCATCGGTGCGTGACTCCGATCGTATGCTGGGGTTGCTGTCGAGCAAATCTAAGCGTGCTGAAGAAAATCGCGAGCCAATTAAAGAGTTCTTGCTGCTGACTCGCTACGATCCGGCGCGTGTTGAAACCGGCGAAATGCTTTCGGTGACCGACGTAGAAGATATTTTGTCGATCAAGCTGCTTGGCGTCATTCCTGAGTCACAGGCTGTGTTGAAAGCCTCAAACCAGGGTGTTCCAGTAATTTTTGATGCCGAAAGCGATGCTGGCCAAGCCTATGGTGATGCCGTGGATCGTTTGCTCGGCGCTGACATGCCTCACCGCTTTTTAGAGGTGCAGAAAAAAGGCATCTTGAAGCGACTTTTTGGAGGCTAACATGAGCTTTATGGATTTTTTCCGGGCGCAAAAAAAGCCCACGACTGCATCGATGGCGAAAGAGCGTTTGCAGATTATTGTTGCTCATGAGCGCGGCCAGCGTTCACAGCCCGACTATTTGCCGCAGCTGCACCGCGACATTTTAGAAGTGATTCGTAAATATGTGCCGATCACTGAAGATCAGGTGCAAGTTGAGCTCGATAGCCAGGGCACTTGCTCGGTGCTGGAGCTAAACATCACGTTGCCAGACCGCTAAGCGGTTATAGCGTTTGTAGCGGGAAATAAAAAAGGCCTTTAGTGTGAACTAAAGGCCTTTTTGCTATCTGTATACTGCTGCGCTAAGAAGCTCGTAGCGCTAGCAGCATTTTAGCGGCGGACTACGTTGCCACCACTCATGCGTATTGCGTCACCCACTGAGAAGCCGGGGTTGTTGTCGTAATAAATACTGCGCACTTCGCCGCTATCTAGGCGCACCGACATCTCGTAGCCGCGAACACGACTGCCTTCATAGCGATTGCCCGCATAAGCACCACCTAATGCGCCTGCAACGGTGGCCACTTTTTTGCCACTACCACCACCAATCTGATGGCCAATGACGCCGCCAGCAACTGCGCCTAAGACCGCACCAATGCCGGTTGGGCCATTACTCGCCGCTGCAATCGGTGTGATACCAGTAACTACACCACAATCTACGCAGCTGGAATAACGCTCAGTTGTTGCTTTCGACTGATGGCCATACTCAGCATATGGCTTTTTCTGAACAGGCTGCTGCTTAACTTCAGCCACGCGCACGCTGGTGCTGGCTTCTTTTGCAGTCTCTTTCGGCTCAATAGCATGCCATTGCTCTTTGGCATCAGGTGCGGCAGGAATTTCAGCTACACGTTCAACCGTGGTGGTGCCATCGGTTTCGGCAGCGGTAGCTGAGCCAATGGGCAGCCAGCCTAGGGTCTTAGCGCTAGCGACAACGCCGAAAATAAGCACTGACAGCGCAGCCAAAGCAATCAGTGGATGCAACTTACGTGAGGAAATATCCATGGTGATCTCTAGGTTTAGTTACTGGCATTAAAAACGCCCGGCCTAGAGGACTCGTTGACCGAGCCATAGGGCGGGCGCTGATATAGCCTAAAGCGACTTAGGCCATTTTTTTGTATTTCACTCGCTTAGGCCCAGCATTGCTGCCGAGTTTTTTGCGACGATACTCTTCGTACTCGGTGTAGTTGCCGTCGTACCACTCCACATTATCGCCTTCAAAAGCAAGGATGTGCGTGGCGATACGGTCTAGGAACCAGCGATCGTGAGACACCACCATGGCCACACCGGGGAAGGTCAATAGCGCTTCTTCAACGGCACGCAGGGTTTCTACGTCGAGGTCGTTGGAGGGTTCGTCGAGCAGCAGCACGTTAGCGCCAACTTGCAAAATTTTCGCTAGTTGCAAACGGTTACGCTCACCACCAGACAAGTCTCCAACACGTTTTTGCTGATCTTGGCCCTTGAAGTTAAAGCGGCCGATATAAGCGCGTGATGGAATCTCGTAATCACCGACTTTCATGATGTCGAGGCCGCCAGAGACTTCTTCCCAAACCGATTTGCTGTCGTCGAGTGAGTCGCGAATCTGGCCGATGTACGCCACCTTCACACTCTGACCGACAACGACTTCACCGGCATCAGGCTTTTGCTCGCCAGTGATCATGCGGAATAGTGTGGTTTTACCGGCGCCGTTGGGGCCGACAATGCCAACAATCGCCGCTTTCGGCACGGTGAAGCTCAAGTTTTCATAAAGTAGGCGGTCGCCAAATGATTTGGCAATACCTTTGGCTTCAATGACTTGGTCGCCTAGGCGCTCACCAGGTGGAATATAAATCTCCTGAGTCTCGGCGCGTTTCTGGAACTCTTTGCTCGATAACTCTTCATAAGCCTGCATACGCGACTTAGATTTCGCCTGACGCGCTTTCGGGTTACTACGTACCCATTCCAGCTCGCGTTTCAAAGCCTTGGTGTGGGCTTCCTCTTGGCGATTTTCCATGTCTAGACGCGCACTTTTCTGCTCTAGCCAGCCGGTGTAGTTGCCCTCGTAAGGGATGCCACGACCGCGGTCGAGCTCCAAGATCCATTCGGCTACGTTCTCAAGGAAGTAGCGATCGTGGGTGATGGCGACGATGGTGCCGGGGAAGTCTTTTAAGAATATTTCCAGCCAGCCCACGGATTCGGCATCCAAGTGGTTGGTTGGTTCGTCGAGCAGCAGCATGTCGGGTTTCGACAGCAGCAGGCGGCATAGCGCCACACGGCGGCGTTCACCGCCAGACAGTGTCGCGACTTCAGCATCCCAAGCCGGTAGGCGTAGGGCATCGGCGGCCTGCTCAAGCTGGTTGTTCAGGTTGTGGCCATCCCACGCTTGAATGATGGCTTCGAGTTTTTCTTGCTCAGCGGCAAGTTTGTCGAAGTCAGCATCTTCGCTGGCGTATTCGGAGAAGACTTCGTCGAGACGAGCCATGGCGTCGAGGCATTCGCGCACGCCATCTTCGACGTTGCCGCGCACGTCTTTGCTGGCATCGAGCTCGGGTTCTTGCTCTAGGTAGCCAATTTTAATGCCGGCTTGAGGGCGAGCTTCGCCGCTAAAGTCTTTATCGACACCAGCCATGATGCGTAGCAAAGTGGATTTGCCGGAGCCATTGAGGCCGAGTACGCCAATTTTTGCGCCGGGGAAAAAAGATAGCGAAATATCCTTTAGAATCTCTCGCTTAGGTGGAACTAATTTAGACACCCGGTTCATGGTGTAAATATACTGCGCCATACAATGCTCCTGTATTAGGGCGGATCAAGCGGCGCAGTATACTGCACCCCGATCAACCTGCGGGAACTCGTGACAAAGGAGATGCGTGTGAGGGTTACAACGACACAATGGCCGTGGCAGCGTTGGGCACCAGACGTGCAGGCGGGCATTTTATTAATGCTGGCTACATTTGCGGCGCTAGCGCTGGCTAACACGGCAGGCCGTGAGTTTTACGAATGGCTGCTGTCTATCCCCGTGCAAGTACGCGTGGGTGCGCTGAATATCGACAAGCCTATGCTGTTGTGGATTAACGACGGCTTGATGGCGGTGTTTTTTCTCATCGTTGGCTTAGAAATTAAGCGCGAAATGGTGCATGGCCATCTCAGCTCGATGAAGCAAATCGTGTTGCCTGGCGCTGCAGCCATTGGCGGCATGGCTGTGCCAGCACTGATTTACGTTGCACTCAACTATCAAGATCCAGCATTACTAGCCGGCTGGGCAATTCCATCGGCAACAGATATTGCCTTTGCTTTAGGCATCATTGCCTTGCTCGGCTCGCGTGTGCCGCCGGCATTGAAAGCCTTTGTTATGGCTTTAGCGGTGATGGATGACTTGGGTGCGGTGATCATTATCGCGCTGTTCTACACCAGCAAATTATCCGTACTCTCGCTAATTATTGCGGCAATTTCGACTGCGGCCTTGTTCATAATGAATCGCACTGGCGTAAGGCGCATCTCGCCCTATGCTGTAGTTGGTCTAATTTTATGGGTAAGTGTGCTGAAGTCTGGTGTGCACGCTACGTTGGCTGGCGTGGTGATTGCGTTAGCAATTCCGGTGACTCGCGATGGTCACGGAAATTCGCCATCTGAGCGCTTGGAACATGCGCTGCACCCGTGGGTGGCGTTTGCCATTGTGCCTATTTTTGCCTTTGCCAATGCTGGCGTGAGTTTGGCGGGGCTTGGCTTTGAGGTGCTGTCAAATAGCGTGTTTCAGGGCATTGCGCTGGGCTTATTCGTTGGTAAGCAGATTGGTATTGTGGGCTTTTCGTGGTTCTGCGTGCGCATGGGTTGGGCGCAGCTGCCTGATCGTACCAACTGGCGCCAGCTCCATGGTGCCGCCGTGCTTTGCGGCATCGGCTTCACCATGAGTCTGTTTATTAGTTCGTTAGCGTTTGAGCATTCTGGCCAAAGCGTCGCGCTGGTCGATCGTTTGGCCGTGCTCGTGGCATCGTTTGTGTCAGCCGGCTTGGGCTACTGGCTGCTCTCGCGCGAGGGCGGCTCGCGCGGCGGGTGAGCGCGCCAAGTAATTTAGTGCCTGCTCGGTATTGCCTTCGCTTTCAGGATGGAAGCGGGGCGATATCCAATGCAGTGTGGCCATGCAGAATGCCGAAAAGCGCGGTACGTTTTCTCGGCTAATGCCATTGCTCTCGAGCTCTACAATCAGTCGCAATATGCTGCTTTTAGCCAAGCGTAAACTGCGAGCATCGTCTTTATCTTGTGCGCCAAGATGGCGATAGCCATCCAGAAACAAATAGATAAACAAGGGAAATACAGCAGCCATCATGGCTTGGCGGCTGACATAAAAGCCCAGCTCGGTCTTGCACAGATGCTCATATAGATCATAGGCAACGCTGCGGTGCTCAACTTCTTCAGCCAAATGCCAGCGAAACAAGTCGGCCATGGTCGGCTCGGCTTTGTCCCAGCTGGTGTTATCCATGCACCATTGCCCCAAAAAGCCGGTGAAATGCTCAATGGCGGCTACTAGCCCGACACGTGCGATCAGCCACGGTTTTTGCAGGCGTTTGCGGTTAAGCATATTGATGCCCAATGGCGAATCGCTCAGTAGCGTGCCGAAGATGCGATCGGAGCGCGCTAGCAGTGCGGTGATGTCGATATTGTGTCTTTCTAAATAAGGCCACGCACCTTTGTGTGCACGTGCGTGCATGCCTTCTTGAGCAATAAAGCCTTTCACTTCTAAGCGCAATTTTTCATCCTTGATAAGTGGCAGCGCTTGGTTGAAGACACGGCAAAACCAGAGCTCACCCGCCGGTAAAATCAAGTTGATGCTATTGATCAAATGAGTGGCAAATGGATCATTTGGGATCCAATGCAATGGCGTTGTGGATAAATCGAATTGCACTTTACGAGCTTTTAGCGTGTGAACTGTCATGATGGTTTCCTCAGGCAACGGCCAATGCTTTGAGTGCGGCGGGGCGTGTTTCTTGTGTCATTCCAAAGGCAAACTCAGCAATCCATTGCGCAATGAGGTCGGGCTGGCTCAGCACAACCCAATGGCCAGCGTCGATGTCGCGGCGATAAAGCTCGGGCACCCATGTTTTCAGATCATCAAACAGACTGACGTTGACGAACTTGTCGCGAGCGGGAACGATGATTTGCACCGGGCAGCAGGCGAAGGCTTCGGCGGGGCCAGTGAGCTTATTAAGGAAGTTGGCGCGATAAAGTTTTACGCCCTCAACGCCATCGGCGGTTTGCGAAGGGTTGGGATGCTGTTCTTGCACGCGTTCAAAGCGTGATAAGTATTTTGGCCATAAGCGGCCTACACCCAGCTTCCACATGCTCGGCGCTACCACCGGCACTTGAAATAGCATGATGTACCAAGAGCTGGTGAGCTGGCGCAGGCCTTCAATAATGGCTCTCGGTTCGCTGCTGCCCAGGCGCTTGCGCATCCAATGGCCGGCATGATCTAAGCTCGGGCCAGAAATGCTGCTGAAGCTGATGATGCGATCATCGAGCGCTTGGCCGGTAACGGACTCCCAGCTTTGAATCGAGCCCCAGTCGTGTGCGGCGAGATGGAATCGCTGCGCTGGGATGACTGAGTCGACCACGGCTTCGAGGTCGTGAGCTAGCTGCGTCAGGCGATAAGCCGCGACATTGCGGCCAGAGTCCGACTCGCCGGCACCGCGTACATCATACAAAATGACATGAAAATGCTCGGCTAGGCGCTCGGCTACTGGTAGCCAGACGCGATGATTATCGGGATAGCCGTGCACCAGCACTAAGGCCGGTGCATCGGGTGAGCCCATGCTTTTGGCATGCAATGTGATGCCGTCAGTGCTGCGAATTCGATAGGTGTTCACGACAAAGCTCCGCCATGTATTTGCTAATGTCGTAATCTTTACACTGCACACTGTTACATTGCAAACTATTTGCTACTGAGTTGGTGGTTTCTGGCGCTGCCTTTCTGCCTGATTTGCCGTATAATCTGCCATCACTTATGAGCACCCCGAGCCGCCACGGAGCCCCGCATGTTCAGCAATGACCTCACCATTTCGCGTTTTGACCCTGAATTAGCCACTGCTATGGCGCAAGAAGATGCGCGCCAAGAAGCGCATATCGAGCTGATTGCCTCGGAAAACTACTGCTCGCCAGCGGTGATGGAAGCGCAGGGCTCGAAGCTGACCAACAAATATGCCGAAGGTTATCCGGGCAAGCGCTACTACGGTGGCTGCGAATATGTCGATGTGATTGAGCAATTAGCCATCGATCGCGCGAAAGAATTGTTTGGCGCTGACTATGCCAACGTGCAACCACATGCTGGCTCGCAAGCCAACAGCGCCGTATTCCTGGCTTTGTTGAACGCTGGCGATACTGTATTGGGCATGTCTTTAGCTCATGGCGGCCACTTAACGCATGGTGCGAAAGTTAACTTTTCCGGCAAAAACTACAATGCCGTGCAGTACGGTATCGATACCGACACTGGCCTGATCGACTACGACGAAGTTGAGCGCATGGCCGTAGAGCACAAGCCGCGCATGATCATTGCAGGCTTCTCGGCATATTCGCAGGTCTTGGACTTCCCACGTTTCCGCGCTATTGCCGATAAAGTCGGCGCTTATCTGTTTGTCGATATGGCTCACGTTGCTGGCCTAGTCGCTGCCGGTATTTATCCGAACCCAGTGCCTTACGCTGACGTTGTCACTACAACAACGCACAAGACTTTGCGTGGCCCGCGCTCTGGTTTGATCTTGGCTCGCGCCAATGCCGACATCGAGAAAAAGCTTAGCTCGGCGGTATTCCCCGGCAACCAAGGCGGCCCGCTGATGCACGCTATTGCGGCGAAAGCTATTTGCTTTAAAGAAGCGATGGCGCCTGAGTTCAAGGCATATCAGCAAGCGGTTGTGAAGAATGCGCAAACCATGGCTCGTGTATTCATGGATCGTGGCTTTGATGTAGTGTCTGGCGGTACCGAGAACCATCTGTTCCTGCTCTCGCTGATCAAACAAGACATCACTGGTAAAGATGCCGATGCAGCCTTGGGCCGTGTTGGCATTACCGTGAATAAAAACGCAGTGCCGAATGATCCACGTTCACCATTCGTGACGTCGGGCATCCGTATCGGCACGCCAGCAGTGACCACGCGTGGTTTTAGCGAGGCTGACTGCGCTGAGCTGGCGGGTTGGATTGCTGATGTCATCGAAGGTTTGAAAGCTAACCCTGAAGGCGATGCGGCAGTGGAAGCACGCGTGGCTGCTGCGGTCAAAGCGATCTGCGCTAAATATCCGGTGTACGGCGCTTAATTAAGCCCGACATCAAAACACTGTTGTTGACGAAACACAGGGTGGTTCTTTTCTCATGTATTGTCCGTTCTGTAAGGCAGAAGAAACCAAGGTCATCGACTCACGTCTGGTGACCGATGGTGATCAAATTCGCCGCCGCCGGGAGTGCATCTCCTGCGGCGAGCGCTTCACTACGTTTGAAACCGCCGAATTAGTTATCCCTCGCGTCATCAAATCTGATGGTACGCGCCAGCCTTTCGACGTCGAAAAATTGCGCGAAGGCATGCTGCATTCCCTGCAAAAGCGCCCAGTTAGCATCGATCGTATTGATGCTGCGGTGCATCAAATCATGCATAAATTGCGCGCCACCGGTGAGCGTGAAATCAAAACGCGGCATATTGGCGAGTTAGTGATGACTGAGCTCAAGCGGCTCGATCCTGTGGCTTATGTGCGTTTTGCTTCGGTCTATCGCGACTTTCAAGATGTCGATGCTTTCCGCGCTGAAATCGATAGCTTGCGCCCGGCTGAGACTGGCGAGTGAGCGAATTTACCGCTGCCAATTACGCGCATATGGCCGAAGCCTTGCGCCTTGCCGCGCATGGGCAATATTCGGTGCATCCCAACCCGCAGGTCGGCTGCGTTATCGTTCGCGATGGCGTGGTGGTCGGTCGCGGCGGACATTTGCGTGCAGGCGAAGCGCATGCGGAAGTTTATGCTTTGGCTGAGGCGGGAGAGTTAGCTCGCGGTGCAACAGCCTACGTCACGCTCGAGCCCTGCGCACATCATGGCCGTACGCCGCCCTGTGCTGAGGCATTGATCGCTGCTGGCGTGGCAGAAGTGGTGGTCGCCGTTCGTGATGCTAATCCTCAGGTCGCTGGCCGTGGCCTCAAGCTCTTAAGAGACGCCGGCATTCATGTCCGCGATGGCTTGCTCGCTGAACAGGCGCAGGCGCAAAACCCTGGATTTTTACGTGTGATGGCCGGCGGTCGCCCTTGGCTGCGCGCAAAAATCGCCCTCAGTGCCGATGGCCGCAGCGCCATGGCATCGGGCGAGTCGAAATGGATTACCGGCAGTGCCGCCCGCGCCGATGTGCAGCGTTGGCGGGCACGTAGCAGCGCTATTATTACCGGTTCTGCTACGATTTTGGCCGATGACCCTAGTCTGAATGTGCGTCCAGAGATGTGGGCGGATGCTGCGCAGCTGCAGGCACATGCAGCCAATGGCGCGCGTCAGCCTGAGCGTGTGGTGCTCGACACGTTTGCGCGTACGCCTATAGATTCCGCATTGTTTGCGTCGGGTGGTGCGGTGCGCGTATTGCATGGTGCTATTGATGATTCTGCTGAAGTGGCCGCTCGCGTTGAGGCTCTGAAGGCAAGTGGTGCATTACTGCAGGCGATAGCGTTGGCAACAGCTAATTCGCCTACGCAGAGCGCTCCGCAAACGGCCAGCAACCAATCAGGTCTAGATATTCACGTGGCATTATCCACGCTAGCGGCAGCGGGCCATCACACCTTAATGCTGGAGGCGGGCGCCACGCTCACCGGTGCTTTTTTACGAGCAGGCGTGGTCGATGAATTAATTGTTTACCAAGCGCCAACGTTACTCGGCAGCGAAGCGCGTGCTGCCATTGCATGGCCCATGCAGCGCATGACTGAGCAGTGCCGCTTGAGGGTTACGGATCGCCGCCAAATCGGTGAAGATACCCGCACGATTTACCATTGCTCAGTTGCAGCAACTTAAGGCTCCGGAGTTAGGCAATGTTTACAGGCATCATTGAAGCGGTTGGTTTAGTACGACGTATGGAGCCGCGCGGCGGAGACCTGCGGCTGACAATCGCTACCGGCAAGCTAGACATGGCTGACGTCAAACTCGGTGATTCGATTGCTACTAATGGCGTTTGCCTGACCGTGATTGCGCAGGGCGGCGATTGGTATAGCGCCGATGTCTCGCTGGAAACCGTGGCACGCTCAACGTTAGCGAACTTCACCGTTGGCCATCGCGTCAACTTAGAAAAAGCTTTGTTACCGACTACGCGCTTGGGCGGCCATTTGGTCAGTGGTCATGTTGATGGCGTTGGTGAAATTGTCTCGGTTACGCCAAGTGCGCGCTCGATTCGCTACCGCGTGAAAGCCCCTGATAGCCTCGCGAAATACATGGCGGAGAAAGGTTCGATCACCACCGATGGCGTGAGTTTGACCATTAATGCCATCGATGGTGCCGTGTTTGATCTCAATATCGTGCCGCACACCGTGCAAGAAACTAATGTCGGTGATTGGGCTCCAGGCGTTAAGCTCAACCTCGAAGTCGATGTTTTAGCGCGCTACCTCGAGCGTTTGATGATGGGCGAGCGCGCTGCACAATCCACTGCTGGCGCTGGTATTACGCTGGCTATGTTGGCGGAGAATGGTTATGGCTCACGTTAAAATGAAGCACACTTTTTCGCAGCACCTAAAGTTGGCGGCACTGGTGACTGTGCTCATGCCTGCCTCGGCGTTTGCTGTCGATTTTGCCGCCGCCCGCGAGCAGCAGTTTATGCAGACCTGCATGACAGATGCGACCGTAGCTGCTGGCCAGCGCGAAGCCTTGTGTCGTTGCATTTTTGACGCCTTCGCCTACGGTGGCGAAACGCGTTTTGGCATCACCGATGTTTTAGCTTTAGACGAACGTGTTTGGGAGGCTCCTGATCGGCGCCTTCCTCGCAATGCCCTCGGCGAGGGTGTACGCCAAATCCGCCAAGCCTGTGTTCGTGAAGTTAATACGGCACGCTAATTAACCGGCCTTTTCTCGGCCATTAACTCGATAGGATAGGCATGAAACTTGATTCTGTAGAAGCGCTGATTGAAGACATACGCCAAGGCAAAATGGTGGTGTTGATGGACGACGAAGATCGCGAAAATGAAGGCGATATCGTCATGGCCGCCTCACATTGCCAAGCCGAGCACATCAATTTTATGGCGCGTCATGCGCGCGGCTTAATTTGCATGCCGATGACGCGTGAGCGTTGCCAGCAGCTCGATCTCGGCCTCATGGTGCAAGCCAATGGCTCCGGCTATGGCACGAAATTCACCGTGTCTATTGAGGCGGCAACAGGTGTCACTACTGGTATTTCCGCTGCCGATCGCGCACGCACCGTGCAGGCGGCTGCTGGCTTAAATGCTACGTCGGCAGACATCGTTCAGCCGGGTCACATTTTCCCATTGATGGCTGAGCCCGGCGGCGTTTTGCATCGTGCTGGCCATACCGAAGCTGCTTGTGACTTCGCGCGACTAGCAGGTCTTGATCCCAGCGGTGTTATTTGTGAAGTGATGAATGACGACGGCACCATGGCGCGCCGTCCTGATTTAGAAAAGTTTGCCGAAGAGCATGGGCTGAAAATCGGCACCATCGCCGACTTAATTCACTACCGCATGGTGCATGAGCAAACCGTGGCATGTGAGTCGACACGCACGCTGCCTACTGAGTTTGGTGACTTCCAGCTGCACGTATATCGCGAAGCCAACAACGACGGTGTACACATTGCTCTAGTTAAAGGTGAGCTTGGAAGTGGTGCTGTGCCAACAGTGCGTGTGCACGCCGTAAGCCCGTTGCGAGATCTTTTACATGCTCGCTATAACGGTCGCTTGGGTTGGAATATGCAGCGCAGCCTGAAAGCCATAAGCGAGGCCGAGTCTGGCGTGCTAGTGCTGCTCAGCCAAGACTATCGCGCCGCCGATATGATTGAACACATCGAAGGTTTTTTTGCTGAGCGTCCGCGTACGACGGAGACATCTGGCATGTACCGCACTATCGGTGTTGGCTCGCAAATTTTGCGCGATTTAGGCGTGTCGAAAATGCGTTTGCTGAGCTCGCCAATGAAATTTAATGCGCTCTCGGGTTTTGGCCTTGAGATCGTCGAATACATTACTACTGATTAAATCTGAGGATAAACCATGAGCCAAATCAAAACCTTGGAAGGTAACTTCCAAAACGCCAATGCCCGCTATGCGATCACCGTTGGCCGTTTCAATAGCTTTGTTGTGGAATCACTGCTCAGCGGTGCACTTGACGCGCTAAAGCGTCATGGCGTGACTGACGACAACATCACCGTCGTGCGTGCACCAGGTGCGTGGGAGCTGCCATTGGTAGCGAAAAAGCTCATTGCTACTGGTAAATATGATGCTGTTATCGCGCTTGGCGCCGTGATTCGTGGTGGCACACCGCACTTCGATTTCGTCGCTGGCGAATGCGCGAAAGGCTTGGGCGTTGTGTCATTGGACTCGGATATTCCAGTGAGCTTTGGCGTGCTAACGGTCGATTCCATTGAGCAAGCGATTGAGCGTTCAGGCACGAAAGCAGGCAATAAAGGCGCCGATGCAGCTATGGTTGCCATCGAGATGATTTCGCTACTAAAGGCGGTAGGTTAACTCGTGAGCGCAAGCCCTGGCCTCAATCCTGCAGCGCGCCGTAAGGCCCGGCGTTTCGCGCTGCAGGGACTCTATGAATGGCAAATGTCTGGTAACCCGGCATTTGAAATCGAGGCGCGTTATCGCGTCGAAAATGCCATGCACAAAGTTGACTTGGATTATTTTCATGATCTGCTGCATGGCGTGCCACCGATCCATGCCGAACTCGACGAATTGTTTACGCCGCTGCTCGACCGCGAGTTTTCTGCGCTAGACCCAGTGGAGTTGGCGATTTTGCGCATTGGCAGTTTCGAGCTTCAGCATCGTGTCGACGTGCCTTATCGCGTGGTGATTAACGAGAGCATTGAGCTGGCGAAAACCTTTGGTGCGACCGAATCACATAAATACATCAACGGTATTTTGGATCAGTTGGCGCAGAGCTTACGCCGGCATGAGCTTGATTAATTCATGATGCTTTTCAGCTCAGCGATGCCAGCTATGCGGAGTTTTGCGCAGTGAGCATCGGTGAGTTTGAGCTGATTCGGCGCTACTTTGTTCGCGACAAAATCACTGTGCCGGGGCACCCAAGCGTGGGCACTCCGCAAGTGACTTTGGGCATTGGCGATGATGCTGCGCTGCTGGAAGTGCCTGAAGGCGAGCGCTTGGTGGTGACCACCGATACGCTGGTTGCTGGCCGACACTTCTTGCCCAATGCCGACCCTGGCGATATAGCTTGGAAGGCGCTGGCGGTGAATCTCTCTGACCTGGCGGCGATGTCCGCTACCCCATTAGCGGTGACGCTAAATCTGACTTTGCCCGAGGCAGATGAATCGTGGCTGGCGGCATTTTCCACAGGATTTTGGAATTTAGCCGACATCTATGAGCTGCCCTTGGTTGGCGGTGACACCACGCGTGGGCCATTGTCGGTAACCATTACCGCAATGGGCAGCGTTGAGCAGCGTTATGCTTTACGGCGCAGCACGGCTCAAATTGGCGATGTGATTTGTGCCACCGGAACTTTGGGCGATGCTGGCGCTGGTTTGGCGCTGGCGCTGCATGCGTTTAAACAAGCGAGCTTGCCGTTGGCTTCAGATGCCACGGCTGCTGCGCTCGCCGATGAAGCGCTACTCAACCTTTCCGATGATCACCAAGACTACCTCCTCGATCGGCTCAATCGGCCATCACCGCGCATAAACTCAGGTGTGGGCGTTCGTGGTTTCGCCAGCGCCGGTATGGATATTTCCGATGGTCTCCTGCAGGACCTTGGCCATCTGCTCGCGGCTTCAGGCGTGGGCGCAGAGCTTGAGATCGACAATCTGCCTCTATCCGATGCGCTGAAAGCGTATGCCCGCACCAGCCTGAAAGCCCATGCGCAAGCGCGTGATTGGGCCTTAAGCGCTGGCGACGATTACGAGCTACTGCTAACCATCCCATCAGATAAATGGCAGCAGCTCGATAACACGCCGGCAATAAAGTCTAAGCTCACAGCCATCGGTAAAGTGACGAAAACTCTCGGCTTGCGCTTGACCAAGCAAGGCAAGGCTTGGGAGCATGAAGGCCTCGCTGGATATCAGCACTTTTGAGTACGCGCGCATGACACAGCCGCTGCCACGCTTACCGCGTGCGCTGGATTTATTAGCCTATGGTTTTGGCTCAGGCCGCAGTCCGAAAGCTCCAGGCACTGTTGGCTCTGCGCTCGCCGTGGTTTGGTTTGCCGCATTCGCCAGTTTCCCCTTGCCGGTGTACCTGATTTGGGTAGCTATTGCCGCTGTCGCCGGCGTCGCCATTTGTGGTGAGGCCGCTAAACATATGGGCGTACATGATCATCCGGGCATTGTCTGGGATGAGTTTGTTGGCCAATGGATTGCGCTAATCCCCGTGGTGCCACTGCTGAACTGGGACACCCACCACGTTATTGCCGTACTGCTCGGCTTTGGTCTGTTTCGCCTTTTCGACATTTGGAAGCCATGGCCGGTGAGCTGGGCCGATGGCCATGTGCATGGCGGCCTTGGCATCATGCTCGACGATATTATTGCCGGCGCTATGGCCGCTATCGTGCTCTATTTCATTCTGCCGTATTT
>NZ_CEYEMI010000017.1:0-20840 GCF_982810325.1 Paraperlucidibaca sp. | reverse complement strand
GCGAGTCTGCCGCAGAGGGGCGCAGTTTTGCTACACTCTGCACCCCCTGCGTTGACCGGAGCCGATCTGGTGGCCTTTGAATTTGTAGCTGCATCCCGCTTGCCGACACAGTTTGGCGAGTTTTCCATTCATGCATTCCAAGATAGCGCCTCTGGCAAAGAGCATATTGCCCTGAGCATGGGCACGCTTGATGACGGCGAGCCAGTGCTAATGCGCGTGCATTCGGAATGCTTAACGGGGGACAGCTTTGGCAGTTTGCGTTGCGATTGCGGCCCGCAGTTACATGCCGCCATGCAGCAAATCAGTGAGTTAGGTCGCGGCGTTATTTTGTATTTACGACAAGAAGGCCGAGGCATTGGTCTGGTCAATAAAATCCGCGCCTATGCCTTGCAAGATGCTGGTGCCGACACCGTTGAGGCCAATGAGCAACTCGGTTTTGGCGCTGATTTACGCGAATACGCCATGTGCGAAGACATGCTGCGGCATTTAGGCGTAACTCGTGTGCGCCTGCTAACTAATAATCCAAAGAAGGTTGATGGCCTGCGTGCTGTAGGCATCGATGTCATTGAGCGCGTGGCTTTGTTTGTTGGCGGCAACCCGCACAACGAAGGCTATATGCAAACTAAGACCGATAAAATGGGCCATATGCTGGCGCCGGAGAAGTCATGAGCGTGCGTGTTCTCACCGGCATTACCACTACCGGCATCCCACATTTGGGTAATTACGCCGGCGCTATTCGCCCAGCGGTTGCCGCTAGCCGCGAGAGCGGTGTCGATGCCTTTTATTTTCTTGCTGATTATCACGCGTTGATCAAATGCGATGACCCCGCGCGCATCGCTCAGTCGCGCTTGTCTATCGCCGCAACGTGGTTGGCCTGTGGCTTGGATGCTGAGCGCGCCACGTTTTATCGGCAATCAGATATTCCTGAAACCACCGAGCTGAACTGGCTGCTGACTTGTGTTGCTGGCAAAGGCTTGTTGAATCGTGCGCACGCCTATAAGGCTGCAGTAACGGCGAATGTCGATGCGGGCCAAGATGCCGATGCCGGCGTGACCATGGGTCTGTATAGCTATCCTGTGCTAATGGCCGCCGATATTTTGCTGTTCAATGCCCATCGCGTGCCGGTCGGTCGCGACCAAATTCAGCATGTGGAAATGGCGCGTGATATCGCCCAACGCTTTAACCATGTCTTCGGCAAAGGTCGCGACTATTTCACGCTGCCCGATGCTGTTGTTGATGAGCAAGTGGCGACGCTACCCGGCCTTGATGGCCGCAAAATGTCGAAAAGCTACGACAACACCATCCCGCTATTTTCTACCGCGAAGCAGTTGAAAACTGCAATTTCGCGCATCGTTACCGACTCGCGTTTGCCCGGTGAGGCCAAGGATGCCGACAGCTCGCATCTATTCCAAATCTACCGCGGCTTTGCCAGCAATGAGTCCAGCGCCGAGTTCCGCCAGAGCCTGCTCGATGGCATGGGCTGGGGCGATGCCAAGCAACAGCTCTTTGCCTTGCTCGATGCCGAGCTAGCGCCGGGTCGCGAGCACTACAATGCCTTGCTGCAACGACCAGATGATCTTGAAGATATCTTGCTAGCAGGCGCGGCTAAAGCGCGTGCGATTGCGCAACCATTTTTAGCGGAATTACGCGAAGCAGTAGGCTTGCAAAGCTTTCGTAGCAAAGCGGCTAACAGCACAGCGAAAGTGAAAAAAACGACGAATGCTGCGCGCGTGGTTAGTGCTCGCGATAACGATGGTCAGTTCCGTTTCCGTCTGCGCAATGCCGCCGGCGATGTGCTGCTAACCAGCATCGCCTTTGCCGATGGCAAAAGTGCCGGTCTAGCGGCGAAAGCCATGATTCAAGGCAGTGATGAATGGCAGAGCAGCGAGTCTGCTTGTGCGCTGTGGCAGGCTGGCGTATTGGTGGCTGAGTGCGAAGCGGAGCTGGCTGATGCAGCGGTTATCGCCTTAGCCGAACTGCGCGCTTTAGAAGATTAACTGCCCAGGCGGCAGTGGCTAGTTAAGTAGCCACTGCGCTAGCGGGATCTCGTTTTTGCGCAAGATCATGGAGTGCCCGCAGCACATCGCGGCGACTAATCTGACCGACTACTACGCCCAAGTCATCAACTACGGGCAAGCGTCGGCGCCCACGTTTTTGAAACAAATCAGCAGCATCTAAAATACTTTGGCTAGGATGAATGGAGTCGATGCCAATACTCATGACATCGCGCACTAGGCCTGAGCTCATGTCGTAATAACCCGACTGCAAAAGGTCGCTCAGGCAGTCAGCCTCAGAAAACATACCAATTAGTTCGCCATTTTGAACCACGGGCGCGCCAGATATTTTGTGCTGCAGCAGGGTTTTGATGGCGGCATCTATACTAACTTCAGGGCTGAGCACGATGGGCTGTTTAGCCATGTAATGGTCGACACGGATATCATGCAGCATCTAGCGACCTCGACTTAACGACTATGGTTATCGAGTCATGGCCTAAGTCGAGGGCAGGGTCAAGTGGCTTGCGCCCAGTGACAGTTTTTAGTGGCCGAGCTGCGTGCGAGCAAGGCGTTCGCCGATGGCGCGCACAATGCCATCGCGATCGAGACCGCAGGCGGCATGCATTTGCACAGGCGAGGCGTGTTCGATATAGGCGTCGCGAATGCCGATGGTGAGTAGGCCGCAGTGGTAGCCATTGGCGTGCAGCCACTCGCCGACAGCTGAGCCGGCTCCGCCCATCACCGCGTGCTCTTCAACACTGACCAATAGGCTGTGGCTGTTGGCAAGTTCGACTAAGCAGGCTTCATCTAGCGGTTTTACCCAGCGCATATCAACGATGGTGGGCGTTGCTAGACCTAGTTTTTTTAGCTCATCGGCGGCCTGTGTCACGGCTTCTAGGCGCGAGCCGAAGTTAAGGATGGCAACTTCAACGCCACGACGTAGCGTGCGTGCGCGGCCAATGGCTGGCAGCTCAGTGCTTGCGTTGATAGCTGCGCCAGTGCCGGTACCGCGCGGATAGCGCACCGCCGATGGGCCTTGGTGTTGCCACGCGGCTTCGAGCAGGGCGTGGCATTCGGCTTCATCGCTGGGCGCGGCGATGATCATATTGGGGATGCAGCGCAGGAATGCGAGGTCGTAGGCGCCGGCATGCGTCGGACCATCTTCGCCAACTAAGCCGGCACGATCGATGGCAAAAGTGACATCGAGATTTTGCAGGGCAACGTCGTGAATGAGCTGGTCATAGCCGCGTTGTAGAAACGTCGAGTAGATGGCGACAACGGGTTTCAAACCTTCGCAGGCAAGGCCGGCGGCAAAGGTTACTGCGTGCTGCTCGGCAATCGCCACGTCGTGATAGCGCTCGGGATATTGTGCGGCAAAACTCACCATGCCTGAGCCTTCGCACATGGCTGGCGTGATGCCGACCAAGCGCAAGTCTTTCGCGGCAGCTGCGCAAAGCCAGTCGCCGAAAACATCGGAGTATTTTTTCGGCTTCGGCGCGACAGCCGCAACTACATGAGCGGCGCTGGCTGTGGCATCAATAGAACTAGCCGCTGTTTTCTTCGCCTTAGCAGTGGGCTCTGCTGCACGCTCGGTCACTGGCGCAATTTTGCTAATCGCGTGATAGCCAATTGGGTCAGCTTCGGCCGGCGCAAAACCTTTACCTTTGGTGGTAAACACATGCAGCAGCTGTGGCCCTTTCGCCTCGCTTAAATTGGCGATGGTCTCGATAAGCTCATCGAGGTTGTGGCCATCAATCGGGCCAACATAGTTAAAGCCGATGGACTCAAACAAGGCGCCGGGCGCATCGGTGACCATGGTCTTCATTTGTTCTTCGGTGCGGCGAACAAAGTTCATCGCGGTAGGCATCGATTGCAGCACGCGCTTGCCGCCTTCACGTAGCGCGATATAGCTTTTGCTTGCCCAAATACGCGAGAAATAATTCGACAGGCCGCCGACTGCATTTGAAATCGACATTTGGTTGTCGTTCAAAATCACCAGCATATTGGCATTTTGATGTGCAGCGTCATTTAGCGCTTCGAAGGCCATGCCCGCCGTCATTGCGCCATCGCCAATAACGGCAACCACTTTACGCTCACTGCCAGTGAGCTCGGCGGCACGTGCCATGCCCAGTGCGGCAGAAATCGATGTTGACGAGTGGCCAACGCCAAAGGTGTCGTAAGGCGATTCTTCGCGGCGTGGAAATGCAGCAAGGCCATCTTGCTGGCGCATGGTGAGCATTTGCTCTTTGCGACCAGTTAAAATTTTGTGCGGATAGGTCTGATGGCCAACGTCCCAGACAACTCTGTCCTGAGGCGTGTTGTAGACATAATGCAGGGCAATGGTGAGCTCAATAACGCCTAAGCCGGCACCAAAGTGACCGCCTGTTTGACCCGTGCTCCAGAGCATAAACTCGCGTAATTCGCGGGCCAGTTCAGGCAGCGCGTCGACCGGTAACTCACGCAGTTTATCCGGCGTCGGCACTTGGTCGAGCAGGGGCGTAAGCGGTCGATTCAGCGGAATTTCGTGGAACATCAGAGGCCTTCCTGAGCAGATGGGCGAATTATACCCATTCGTCAGTGATCGCGCGCGAGTAAGTAGTTTGCCAGCGTGCGTAATGGTTCTGCGGGCTCGCCCAATGGCGCGAGTGCGGCCAAGGCATCATCGGTGAGTTGGCGCGCTAAAGCTTGCGCTGCTCCTAAGCCCAGTAGTGCAGGGTAGGTGGCTTTCGCATGTGCGGCGTCGGCGCCAGATTGCTTGCCAAGCGTGGCGGTGTCGCCGATGACATCAAGCACGTCATCGTGGACTTGGAAGGCTAGACCTAAAGCATCGGCGTAATGATCAAGTGCTGCGAGTTGAGCCTCGCTGGCGTTGCCAGCAAGCGCGCCTAAACGCACGGCGGCGCGAATCAGAGCGCCGGTCTTGTAGCGATGAATTTGACTGAGGGCATCGACGGTGATGCTTTGGCCTTCGGCGGCGAGGTCGAGGCGTTGGCCATAAACCATGTCGCGTGCGGCCTGAGCCAGTGCGCGCGTTTGCTCGGCGGCGATTAGTGCGTGTGCGCTTGAGGATACACGTGCCGCGTCTGCCTTCGGCGCATCAACTAGCCCGTCGCTTAGTGCGCAAAAGGCCAGAGCTTGCAGCGCATCGCCGGCTAAAAGTGCTGTGGCCTCATCGAACTGGCGATGGCAGGTGGGCTGGCCACGGCGCAGATTATCGTCATCCATGCAGGGTAAGTCGTCGTGCACTAGTGAGTAGCCATGAATGCACTCGACGGATAATGCCGCCGATTCAGCGGCCTGCCAGCTGCCGCCGACGCTTAAGCACGCGCCCCAAGCTAAAGCTGGTCGCACGCGCTTGCCGCCATTGGCCATGGCGTAGTCTATGGCGGCGTTAAGCCGCTCATCATGGCCCTGATGGCGTGCGAGAAAGTCCTGCAGCAGAGGTGTAAAGCGAGTCTGCGTCTGAACTAAAAGCTCTGGCAGCGAAGCGGCCGCTAACGATGTAGCGGCCTCAGATGCGATGGGCATGGTGCTTAGCTATCGTCGCGCGGTGTGAATGCCTCGGTGTCGAGGCTGCCATCGCGCTTGGCGAGTAGCAGCTGCACTTTTTGCTCGGCGGCATCTAGCGATTGCTGGCATTGGCGGGTGAGGCGCACGCCTTCTTCGAAGGCTTTTAGTGCATCTTCCAATGGCAAGTCGCCGCCTTCTAAGCGCTGCACTTGCGACTCTAGTTCGGCGAGCGCGCGCTCAAAATCGACAGGCTTTGCTTGCGTTGCGTCCGTCATCGCGGCTCTCCGTTTTTCGCACAAAATTGAATGCGCTATTTAACCATGCCACGGCTAAAACTTATATCGCAAGCCTACGACGCCGCCACGCCCTGGCGCTGGCACGGCATCCTTAATGAACGATGTGGCGCGGCGAATATCATCATCGAGCAAGTTAGTGCCTTGCACGAAAACACTGGCCTCGCTGCTGCCATGACGGTGCAGCACTACGCTGACATCGGCATTCAGCAGGCCATAACCGGCAGTTTGCGTGTCGAGGCGACCTGGGCGATCTTGATCCATGGCCTGAACATAGCTGATGTTGGCGCTGGTGGCTTTAAAGTGGCCATGCAAGCTCAGGCCATAGCGTGCCGGAGTTAGACGTGGCGCAGGAGCATCGCCAGTCGAAGTTTCGATGGTGCCACGCACGGCATCGGTAAAGCCGCGAATGCTCAGCTGTACGGGGCCGTCGGTTTCATTTAAAAGCGCATAGTTGGCGGCGAGTTCGTAGCCGCTGAAGCGAGCGCGATTTTGACGATAGTTGATCAACAAGAACTCGCCGGCAGCATTGACAGTGCCATCGTCTTCAACTCGTGTTGGATTGCCGAGGCCATCGTCGACTTCACTGGCATAAATATAATTGCGTGCCTGCTTGTGAAATACGCTGGCCTCGAAGCCAAAGCGGCCTTGGTGATGATCAAAGCCAATCTCCAAATCTTGACTCTGTTCTAAGCGCAGCTGAGCGCCGCCAACTTCGAAGGTTCCAGTGGCGGCGTGAGGGCCTTGGGCATACAACTCCTCAATGGCCGGTGCACGTTCAGCATGCGTTAGCGTGATACGTAAGTGGCTGTTTTCGCTGATGTCATAAAGATTGCCTAACGATGCACTGACCGGCGTAAAGTCACGAGCAACGGCTCCTTCTGGGTCCATTCGTACGCTTTCCACCCGCGCACCTAACTCAATTTTATTGCGGCCAAAGCGGCGCTCTTCCAGCACAAAAAGTCCAGCCTGCTGGCTTTTGGTTGCCGGCACATAAGCCTCATCGCCAATGGCGGCAAATTCGCGTTGACCTAATTGCACACCGACCACGCCACGAAAGCCGGCAATAGGCTGATGCACAGCTTCAATGCGTGCCTGCGTTTCATTATTGGTGAAGCGTGTGCCGGCAGTGGCGGCATCTTCAAACTCGGTGTGGCCATAGCGCGAGTCGCTGATCTTGAAGCGTAGAGACTCCAATGCTGAAATAGGGTCACGAAGCAGCGCCTGTGCGTCGTAGCGGCGCTGGCGCATAACGATAAATGCTTCATCCTCCACCGGCAGGCCATAACGTTGGTCGTATTGGCTGGCGGAGAAGCCAAAGGCATTGCCTGCATCGCTGATATAGCTATAGCCGAGTGCGCCGTTATCGAGGTCGTTGGCGCTATTGGCGAGGCGGCCTTGGCTCGGACTGCTGCCATCCACAGCCGCATTGCCTGGAATGGCGTAGTTTTCGCTGCGGCTACGGGTTCCGTCGATATGCCATTGGTGATTGCCTTGGCCATAGTTGATGTCGGCCGCGCCTAGAGCGTTGCGTGCGTTGGAGCCTTGGCTCGCCTCTAGCGATCCTGAAAAGCCTTCGGTTACCTCGGTGGCAAGGCGCGAGTCGGTGACATTGACCACGCCGCCAGAGGCGCTGCTGCCGTAAAGCAGGCTCGCGGGGCCTTTAATAATTTCGATTTGGCGCGCGATTAAGGGGTTGATGGTGACCGCATGATCGGGGCTGAGCGCCGACACATCCATGGCGCTAATGCCGTTGGCGAGCACATCGACGCGTGGACCAGATTGTCCGCGAATGACCGGACGTGATGCCCCAGCGCCAAAGTCGCCGGTGCTAATGCCGGGCTCATTTGCTAAAGTTTCGCCAATGCTTGCGCGCTTCTTACTGGCCAAGTCTTCACCGCTCAAAACTGCAATAGGCTGTACTAACTCATCGGCAGTGCGGCCTAAAGGGCTGGCGCTAATGGTTATTTCGAGTAATGGCTTGGCTTCTGGGGTGTTGGCCAAACTCATGCCGCTAGCTAATGCAGTAAGGGCAAAAAGACTTAAAGGTGTAGAGCGATAAAGGCGGGCGCGCATTAAACATATCTCCGGTGGCTGATGGCCGATATGTTATACCATAACATTTTTAGTGCAAGCCCTAAGACTATTCGGCAGGCATCATCGACTGCGTTATGATGCGGCATCGATGATTAAGGGGTGCATCTGTGTCCGTAACCAAGCCATTTACCGAGGCCGAGCTGGCCCAAATTAAAAAAGACTGTCAGCGCAAAGTGCGTCGCATAGCGTGGGTCTCTGCCGGCGCAGCCATTGTGCCAGTGCCTTTATTTGATGTGGTATTTGATGTCGGCGTGTTGATTAAAGTTGTGCCTGAGATCAATCAGCGCTTCGGCCTTGAGCCTGAACAAATTGCGCAGATGTCAGATGAGACGCGCATTCAAGTATGGAAGCGGCGCGCTGAGCGCGGCAGCGAGTTGATTGGTATGGTCGTTACCCGCGAGCTGATTCGTCGCAGCCTGCAAGGCATGGGTACGCGCATTGTGGCGAAGCAAGTGACGAAATTTATTCCGTTAGGTGGGCAAATTGTCGCCGCAACTTTGGGTTATTGGATCATGCGCAAGTTGGCCATGAGCCATGTTGATGATTGCTACGAAGTTGCGCTAACGGCTAATGGCCATAGTCCGAAAGCGAAGCGCTAACCTGGAAATAGCATGATCGATGAGTCGCCGAAAAAACCAAGCAAGCAGGCCGCCGAAGTGAAGGCCTCTTCCGCGAAAACCGCTGCTGCTAAAAATCCTGCTGCGAAGAAAGCTGCCGAGAAAAAGCCATCAGCCGATCGCGGCAGACGCTATCGCGGCGTCAGTGAAGAGGCGCGACAAGCTGAGCGCCGCCAACGCTTTGTCGAGGCAGGGCTGACCGTGTTTGGTTCGCGGGGTTATCACAGCTCCACGGTGCGCAGTATTTGTGCTGAAGCAGGGCTGACTGAGCGCTATTTTTACGAATCATTCTCCAATAGCGAAGACTTGCTTTGCGTGGTCTACGACTACACCAATCAGCGTGTACGCGAGCGCGTATTGGCTGCTGTGATGGATGCACCGCGCGATGTCTCAGCCATGGCCTACGCCACCTTGGTGGCGTTTCTTAGCATCATGCGTGATGACCCACGGATGGCTCAGCTATTATTTGTTGAGGTGCTAGGAGTGAGCGAGCGTGTCGATCAGCGCTACCGCAAAAGCGTCGAAGACTTTGCCCAGCTCATGCAGCTTATGGTGGCTCCACTGCTTGACGCGAAAGCCTTGCCGGCACCTTTGCAGCCCGACATTTTATCGGTGGCGATGCTGGGCTCGGTGATTACCGTGGTTTCGCGCTGGATGATCAATGGCTTTCAAGAGCCCATCGACACCATCGCGGAAAACTTGCACGTTGTCTTAGTTGCGATGATGCGCCATTTGGTTATTTTGGCGGACGCACCTGATGCATCCGCTTCGAAATAGTCGCAGTACGGCGGTTCAAATAGCGCGTGCTGCGATGCTTATCGTAGTAGCGCGGGTTGGGGATCATCGCAGCTAGTTTCGCCGCTTGTTGCGGGCTTAGATTATTCGCGGAAACGCCGAAATAATGCCGTGCGGCGGCTTCGGCACCAAACACACCATCGCCCCATTCGATCACATTTAGATAAATTTCGAAGATACGCCGCTTATCTAAGCGCTGTTCGATCATCAGCGTGATGATGGCTTCTTCGCCTTTGCGCAAGGGCGAGCGCGAGCCTGATAAAAATAGGTTTTTCGCCAGCTGCTGCGAAATTGTAGAGCCGCCGGCAACAATGCGACCCTTCTTAATATTTTTCTTCCACGCTACCTCAATGCCATCCCAGTCGAAGCCTTCGTGCTGAGTGAAGCCACTATCTTCTGCGACCATTACCGCGCGTTTTAATGAGCCTGAGATACGCTCATACGGCACCCATTTATGCTTCAGTGCCGCGTCCGGATTTTGCTGCTGCATGGCATCTAGGCGAGCACTCATAAACGCCGTCGACTGCACCGGCCGACTTTCCCACCACCAAATCTGCGCATATACCCATGCGTGCCAAGCCAGCACCATGGTTAGCGAGAGCAGCACTAAGCGCCCAAGCAAACGCCGCCACAGCGGCTTGGCTTTGCGCCGCGTGCTTTTCGTGTTTTTACGCATACGTTTAAGCACTATGCAGGCGGGTCAACTCAGCGATTTCTTCGCTAGCACCAAGCATCACCGGCACGCGTTGGTGCAGGCCGCTAGGCTGAATATCCATGATGCGCTGATGACCGGTGCTGGCCTCGCCGCCGGCTTGCTCGACCAACCAAGCCATTGGGTTTGCCTCATACATCAGGCGTAATTTGCCGCCTTTGCTGGCCATTTTGCTATCGAGTGGATAGAGAAATACGCCGCCACGACAGAGTAGGCGATGGACATCGGCGACCATTGCGGCAACCCAACGCATATTGAAATCTTTCGCGCGCGGGCCGGTTTTGCCGGCGAGCAAATCCGCGACATAGCTCTGCACCGGTGCTTCCCAAAAGCGCTGATTCGACATATTGATGGCGAACTCCTGCGTTTGCGCGGGCAGAGTTAAGTTTTCTTGGGTGAGCAGGAGCTCGCCGCTGTAGCGATCGAGCGTGAAGGCATGCACGCCATGGCCTAGGGTAAGAATGAACTGCGTTGATGGGCCATAAATGGCATAGCCAGCGGCAACTTGGGCGCTGCCGGGCTGTAAAAACACGGAGGCATCGCGGGCATCGCAGCCGTTTGGTGCCGGCAGCACAGAGAAAATGGTGCCTACGGGCGCATTGATGTCGATGTTTGATGAGCCATCGAGCGGATCAAATAAGAGTAAGTAAGCGCCTTCGCTGCCCGGGTGTGGCACAGGGAATGGGTCGTCCATTTCTTCCGAAGCCATACCGGCTAGGTGGCTGCCGTCGCTATGTAGCTGTAGCAAAATATCATTGGCGATGACGTCGAGCTTTTTCTGATCTTCACCTTGCACATTTTCGCTGCCGGCAGCGCCAAGCACGCCAGCGAGCGCACCTTGGCCAATGGCGGCGCCAATACGACGACAGGCTTCAGCCGTGACCATCAGGGTTTGGATGAGATTAGCGGGCAGGGCGCCATGGCCGCGGCTTGAGTCATGCAGCCAGTCGGTGAAGGTAATGTGTTGCTCTGTGGTCATGTCGCGGCCCTGTTTGAGTCAATAATGTAGGCAGTATAGCAGTGCACTAGATGACTGCGAGCGATGGAAAACTCTGTTTCGGGCTAGACGCTTTTGTCATTGCACCGTTTAATAGGCGCCTGCCACTCGGCTGAGCAACCTAGGAGGCCTCTAATGAGCCTGATCCAAGAATTCCGTCAGTTTGCTATTAAAGGCAATGTGATTGATCTCGCTGTCGGCATCATCATTGGTGCTGCATTTGGCAAAATCGTATCGTCGTTTGTTGGCGATATTGTCATGCCACCTATTGGTGTCTTAGTTGGCGGTGTCAGCTTTGTTGACCTTGCGGTAGTGCTAAAAGAAGCAGTTGGTGATCAACCCGCTGTGCTACTGAACTACGGTAAGTTTCTGCAAACATTACTAGATTTCTTCATCGTTGCATTCTCAGTGATGATGGCTGTGAAAGGCATCAACTCGATGAAGCGCAAACCTGAGCCAGCACCTGAGAAGGCCGCAGCGCCAGTTCCGCCAACGCCACAAGAGCAGCTCTTGATGGAAATTCGCGACCTATTGAAACAAAAAGGCTAAAGCCATGAGTCTGAGCGAGGAAGACGCCTTACTGCGCATTAAGCGAATGGAGGCCTCGCTCATTCGTAGCCATCTTGCGCACAGCGATGTGCTGCCGAAAGCGGACTACCAGCTTCTGCGCTATGCCTTAGTGCTGGCACGCTTGCGAGCGTTTAGCCCCGGTGCTGCAGGCCCTCGTGGCGAACAGCGTGAAGTACGTAAAGAGGTCACGCTCAATACCTCGCCGGTGTCGAGCTTGCGCCAGCTTTTGCTAGACACGCTCTATGTTCCGCTGCGGGAACAACGCAATATATTGCTGCGCTTAAGCCAAGCACGTCAGCAAGTCGACGGTGTGCGTACGGCGACCGCGCAGGCGCGGCGTGAACTCATTGCAACACATGCCCACGACTTTAGTGCTGCCGAACTCGATGCCGAGCTTTGCCACAAAGTTTTGGTGCTGATGCCGGGTGGCGGTGGTGGCTCTGGCTTTGTCTATATTGGCTTAGTCGCGCGCTTAAAGGCTGAGGGCTTGATGCCCTCGTATATCGTCGGTGCGTCCATTGGTGCCTTGCTTGGCGGCCTGATGGCACGAGATGCTGAGCCTGATATTGATGCCTTGATGGCCTGGGGCAAGGGTCTGCGCATGCGGCAGATTTTCTCGCGACCTACCATCGGTGGTGCCTTGAGTTTGCCTGGTGCCGTGCGCCTGCATTTGCGTGGCATGGATCAAATGCTGCGTCATCCGGATGGCTCGCCGCTGCGCATCAAAGACTTGGCCATTCCCTACGATGCATTGATAGCCGGCGTAAAACTCTCGGCCTACCGTGATTTGCCTGCCGCTCCTGAGCGCCGTAGCCATATGCTGGGCGCACCGCTAGTGGTGGCAGAGCGCATGTTGCAGCTGCTGAGCTACTTCAGTCCGCACGTTGCCAAAGGTATCGTTCTGGGCCGAGATGAAGTCACGCGTGAGATGCGCGTTGTCGATGCCATTGGTTTGTCTTCGGCGATTCCCGGTGTGTTGCAATACGCACCTTGGCGAGAAGATGCGCATAGCCTGAAAATTCTCAGCGATCTGCGTGAAACGCATAAATTACGCGCCTTCATGGATGGCGGCACGGTGGCAAATGTGCCGGCTCGCGCCGCTTGGAAGGGTGTGCAGTCGGGCCGTATTGGCACCCGTAATGCTTACTATCTAGCGCTGGACTGTTTCCATCCGCAATGGAGTGCAGGCCATGCTTGGCTGATCCCCGTAACGCAGGCTATTCAGGCGCAATTACCGGCGCAGCGGCCCTATTACGATTGGCTAGTTCGCTTTCAGCCAACACCATCGCCAGTGAATTTATTGCCCACCGAAGCGGTGTTCGATAAGGCATTTCAATGGGGGTGGCAGCAAGCGGATGCCATTTTGCCGCAACTACATGAGGCCCTAAAGCCATTGCAAGTGCCTGATTTTACTTAAGCTAAAAGCTTATTTAAAAAATTGAGTGTACAAGTGTTGACCTAAAATAAGTACATGTGTACTCTGAGTGTGTAGATGTTCACTTGGAGACGCAAAATGTCGTCGCAATTTGTCTTACCCTCATTTGTTGGTCGTGTCGTTAAGTCTGTAGTGACCCCTTCGGTCATCGACTTCTGGGCCGCCGAGTTAGGCCTTGATAGCCGTGTTGAGCGCACCGTTTGCCGCGTCGTTGCGCGCTGGATGGAAACAGCCGACACTGTTACTTTGGTCGTTAAACCTAATCGTAATTTCTCTGGCTTCAAGGCTGGTCAGCACGTCAACCTCAGCGTAGAGATTGACGGCATTCGCCATACTCGCAGCTATAGCTTCAGCGAAGCGCCTGCGGCAACTGGCTTACTCGCCATTACCGTGAAAAAAGTACCGAATGGTCGCGTTAGTAATTACTTAGTCGATCGGGTAAGTGTTGGCGATCGCATTGAGCTCGGCCAAGCTTTTGGTGACATGACCTTTGCTCAAGGCGCACCAGAAAAAATCGTCATGCTCGCAGCCGGTAGCGGTGTTACGCCTTTGATGAGCCTGCTGCGTGAGCTTGCGCAACAACAAATGCCCAGTGATGTGGTGTTTATGTTTTGGGCGCGTACACGTGCTGATCTGATTTTCCGCACCGAGCTAGAGGTGCTAGCAGCGCAATACCCGCAGCTTCGATTAGTGCCGATTTATGAGCATGAGACCGAGCTGCAAGCTGGCGACTTAACTGGTCGTCCATGCGCCGAGCATTTTGCTGATATTGCCGACATGAATGAACGCACGGTATATGCCTGCGGCCCAACCGGCTTTATGAACGCTGTGCAGACATTGGTTGCCGATCAAGCGCAGGTGTTTCATGCCGAAGCCTTTACGCCGCCAGTGTTTGTTCCCAGCAGCACAGAGACCGTACGCGTGTTCTTGAAGAAGTCCAATAAGCATGTCGATTTGCCACAAGGCATGCCGCTACTCGACGCGCTTGAAGCACAAGGCATCAAGCCAAATTCGGGTTGCCGTATGGGCATTTGTAACACTTGCGCCTGTGGCAAGTCTGGTGGCGTGACACGCAACTTATTAACCCAAGAATTAGATGTCGATGACACTGCTAGCTTACGCATCTGCGTTAATGCCGCTGTCGGCGACCTCACTTTAGATTTGTAATGCCACAGGCATTCGGAGAAATATCATGAGCAAGAGCCGTCAGTTGAGCCCAGCAGAAATCGAAGCCTTTGGTGCCGAAGTTGATGCCATTAAGCAGCGCCATTTAGCCGATGTTGGCGAGCGTGATGCAAGCTATATTCGCAAGATCGAAAAAGCTGTGCGCTATACCGAAATAGCCGGTCGCGGTCTGTTGATGGCCGGCATTTTCCCGCCCGCATTTGTTGCCGGTGCGACACTGCTAGGTGTGTCGAAAATTCTCGACAATATGGAACTTGGCCATAACGTCATGCATGGTCAGTACGACTTTATGCAAGATCCGCGCTTTAGTGGCCAGACGTTTGAGTGGGACACTTGGTGCACCGCCGATAACTGGCGCTATAGCCACAACTTCATGCACCACACCTACACCAATGTGCTCGGCAAAGATCACGATATTGGCTATGGCGTGCTGCGTATTTTCCCTGAGCAAAAATGGGAGCCACGTTTCTTGGCTAACCCTGTGCTAGCCGTCACGCTAGCCGTACTTTTCGAAAACTTATTAGCACTGCAAACTCTGGAGACAGAGAAAGTTCTGGCTGGTGAGAAAACTTGGAAAGAATGGTTTAAGCAAGGCAAACCAACATTCCGTAAAGGCTTTAAGCAAGTCGCGAAAGACTATGTATTTTTCCCCTTGCTGGCCGGCCCATTCTTTTTGCCGGTATTGGCGGGGAACTTTATCGCCAACATCATGCGTAATTTGTGGACCTTCACCATCATTTTCTGTGGTCACTTTACTGAAGATGCCGAAGTGTTTGCCATTGAGACACTAGAAAATGAAACACGTGGTCAATGGTATTTGCGCCAGATGCGTGGCTCGTCGAACCTCACTGGCGGCAAGCTATTTCACATCATGAGCGGCAATTTAAGCCATCAAATCGAGCACCATTTATTCCCAGAAGTGCCGGCACATCGTTATGCCGAAATGTCGGTGGAAATGCGCGAAATCGCCAAGCGCTATGGCCAGAACTACAACAGTGCTTCACTGGTAAAACAGTTCAGCACAGTCGCTGGTCGTATCTTGCGCCATGCCTTACCTAGCTCGCCTAAAAAGGCGCTAACCGTGCTCGCGGCTGAGGGAAAAGTCAGCTTGGCGCAGGCGGCTTAAGCCATGCGTTTAGCCTTATGGAGTAGCAAGGGCGTGGCGCATTTGGCCATGCACTCGGCGGCTGAGATCACGGAGCTGGTTACCGAAATGCACGGCACCATTAAGCGTGTGCCATTGCCCTTGGGTGCTGGCCTTAGTGATGCTCGTGCCGCGGCGCCATTTCCATATCGACTCATCTCCGGCGTGTTTCGTCAGTTGGCGCGCGGTATTGGCATGTTGCCGGTGCATGCCGACCTGACATACCAACCGCCATATGCATTGCCGATCATCAGTGCGTTAAATGGTGTCTGCGGCGATAAGCTGGCGCGCTGGCAAAGCCCGCTAGCGCTGCCGATGAGCTTGCGCGATAGCGAAGGCCATGCCATTGCTTGGGGTGATCTCACAGGCGCTACGCCGAACACAAAAATCGCGCTATACATTCATGGCTTGTGCATGAGCGATCGCGAATGGCAAGCGCCTACCAAGCAAGCTACCGATGAATTGATGCGCAGCAAAGGCTGGCAAACTGGCCATCTGCGCTACAACAGCGGCCGTGCGATTTGGCAAAATGGTGCAGATTTGGCGAACTGGTTGGAAGCAGCCAATGCGGCTTATCCGGCTCGCGAAATTGTGCTTATTGGCCATAGCATGGGCGGCCTGCTAATGCGTAGTGCCTTTGCCTATGCGCAGGATCATGGCCAAAGCTGGCCGGCACGAGTAAGCAAAGCTGCGTATTTAGCGACACCACATTTGGGCGCGCCACTGGAGCGCGCTGGCAATCGTCTCAATACTTTGCTCGGTCATTCGCCTTACACCGCGCCATTTATGCGCTTGGGCAATATCCGTAGCGCAGCAATTAAGGATCTGCGTTACGGCTTCATCAGCCAAGTCGAGCATGAGCAAACGCAAGACATCGGTTCGCGCGATCATCGTCTGCAATTAAATCCATTACCCGATGGCATGGCGCATTTGCTGATAGCCGGCAGCCGTAATCCGGAAGCTGCAAAAAACTGGGTCGGCGATGGCTTAGTGCCGCTCTATAGCGCACTTGGCCAACACAACCGCGCCGAGAAAACACTGCTCGCGGAAAATATCACACGCTTGTGCTTCGACCATGTCGATCACCTTGCCATGCTGAGCGATGTTCGCGTTTGGGATGCGCTCACCGACTGGTGGCTAGCGCCCTAAGGCGGAATGCGTTACAACCCATGACATCATTTTCAATGAGTTGATGTCATGGGTTTCTACGATAAGCATATTCTTCCGCATCTAATTAACTGCGCCTGCGGTTTGCCCGCAATGATGGGGCAGCGCGCGAAACTGATTCCGTTGGCGACAGGACGCGTCATTGAGTTAGGCATCGGCACCGGACTTAATCTGCCATTTTATGATGCGAAAAAAGTCAGCGCGATTATCGGCGTTGACCCCGCCGTAGGCATGCATAAAAAAGCCCGCGAGCGCGCTGAGCAAATCAGTATCCCCGTCGAAACCGTAGCGCTAGAGCTAGAGCAAATTGCGGCCGAAGACGATAGCTTCGACACTGCCGTGAGCACATTCACTCTCTGTACAATTCCTGATGCTATTGCTGCGTTGCACGAGGTTCGTCGCGTGCTGAAGCCTGGTGGTGAGCTGCTATTTTGTGAGCATGGCAAGTCACCGGATGCTGGCGTCTATGCTTGGCAGCAGCGTATTCAGCCATTTTGGAAACCTATGGCTGGCGGCTGTCATTTAGATCGTGATATTCCAGCGATTATTGAGCAGGGCGGCTTTCGCATCGTGGAGATGGAAAAACGCTATTTGAAAGGGCCGAAGCCGATGACGTATGTTTTTCGTGGTCGCGCTGTGGCGGTGTAATCGATCCAGTCGCTAAGATGACTGAGTGTTCGCCCTTTGCTTATGCCTCTGGCAGCAGTTGATCTTCATAGGGCGCTACCGTCACGCGCACGGTGAGTTCATGATGACCGCCACCATGAATCACGCCGCGTAAGGGCGAGATGTCGGTGAAGTCACGACCCCAGGCAAGCGTGATGTGCTGTTGGCTCGGACTAATATTATTGGTCGGGTCGAAGTCCATCCAACCCTGTGATGGACACCAAACTGATACCCAGGCATGCGAAGCATCGGCACCAATCAGGCGAGCCTGACCGGGTGGCGGCTGAGTTAGTAAGTAACCACTAACGTAACGTGCCGGTAGGCCGTAGGCGCGTAAGCACGCAATCATGAGCTGGGCAAAGTCTTGGCAGACGCCGCGCTTTTTGCGCAGTACCTCAAGCAACGGTGTGCCAATATCAGTTGCCTCAGGATCAAAGGTTAGTTCAGTAAATATACGCTGCATCAGTGCGTGGGCGACCTGAAAAATTGGTCGGCCGGGGACAAAGCAGGGTGCGGCCCAGTCGGCAAACTCATGCTTAATTCGAATAAGCGGCGACTCATGCCGGAAAATTAGAGCGTCGCGTTGCTCTGGGGTCAGTGCAGCTGAGCCCGGATAACGACACATCGCGGTAACCACCTGCCATGGCAGGCTTGAAGACAGCGCCACAGGCTTGCGGGCTAGCACAGAAATATCGAGCTCGCTGATCAAGCTCAAGTGCTGATGCGGTTGATTAAGTTCTATGGTTTGGTTTGGATTGCCGAAGCTGTCGTTGCTCGTCTGGCTAAAGTCCGGAGCCGGCTGGATATTGATGTGCGCCGTATGAATTTGCTGCCAAGCCAGCGGCCGTGGTGCTAAGTGCAGTACTTGCTGCGAGAGCAAGACCAGCTGCTGATAATCGTAAAGGGTTTCGTGGCGAATACGGTAGCGCATCAGCTTGAGCTCATCTGTTGGCTATCGTCATCGACATGGGCGAAAAACTGTAATGCAATGCCATTGCCAGCGCCAAGAGCGGCGCCTTGAATATCGGCAATCAAGGGGCTGAGTCGTTTTAAGCAGCGTTGTAGTCGATCAGGAAAGCCTAACTCACCCTCAATAACTGACAAGTCCAAGCTAAGCAGATCATCGTGTGCGCTTTGCATTAGTGGGAGGTCACGACTACCTAAGTCGCGCATCATGCTAAGCAAATGGGTGATCTGATGGCCAAGGCCATGCGGGTTGCTAGGGTCAAGTAGCAGTAGGTCGAGCACGGGCAGCCATTGCGCCTGAGTTAAATAGCGCAGCCGATAAGTAATGCGGCTATTGGCCATTTCCAGTAGCCAGTCAAGGCTTTCGCTGGCCTCATTGGCGGGGCTATCGAGCACTGTCATGATCAGTTGCGCTTGGCCTTGTAGCCGTTCGAGGCGGCGACCTAGCATTAGAAAGCGCCAGCTTACATCTTGCGTCATGTCATCGAAGGCAAAGCCGGATAGCGCCGATAGTGTGGTCATTAGGCGGTCAATAAAATTCAACGCTGAGGCTGGATCGAGCACATCAGGGCTGAGTTGGCGCGCCTCGGCCTCAAGCTCAACAATAGCCTGCCAATTTTCCTGCGATAAGTAGCGATGCACTTGGCTACTGGCGAGCACTAGCGCGCGCAGTGTTGACAGCAGATCAGGATGACTGCCGTTGCTATGCACACTGCTGAGCAGCTGCTGTGTAAGTTCATCTTCAGTGCTAAACAGCTCTAAGCTCTGGCCATAATGTAGCGCCAGCATCAGCCCTAAGCCTTGGCTTGGATCTGCTTCCATGTGACGAATTAACGTTGAACGAATGAGCCGTGCGTGATGGTCGGCGCGTTCAGCGTAGCGTCCAAGCCAAAACAGATTTTCAGCGATGCGTGAGGGCAGGTAGGGATCAATACGGCGCAGGTCGCGTATGTGTATGCGCTTACCTTGAGGCAAGTGTTGGCGAGGTTTAGCGCTAAAACAAACCCAGGTATCTTTGCTAGTGCCGCCGCGCTGCATCGACACCATATCATCGTGAGAATTGGCAGCGACGCGCGTGAGAGCCCCGGGCATCACTACATAGCCAGACTCTGTTGCTACGGCATACACGCGCATACCGCAGGCATGATTATTAAAGCGCTGGCTGTCGCGATGCCACATAGGTGCTTGCGCGAGCTGCATGCGTTCTTGTGCGAGATAGACATATGGGCGCTGGCGTATGCGCTCGCATAGGTCTTTCCGTGCAGCAGGAGACAGGTCGCGACCAAAGACGGGATCAAAGCGTTGCGAGCTAAACACGGGTTTAAACACCAACTCATCTATGCGCTCAAGTGCTTCTTCCATAACTGCTGGCTCGCCACACCACCATGTCGCTACTGAAGGCAAGCTTAAGGGTGCGCCCAGCAGACGCTCGCTAATGGCTGGCAGAAAGCCCAACAGACCCTGCGACTCCAGTACCCCACTGCCCAAGGCATTTGCAATGAGCACATGGCCGGCGCGTGCAACGGCAAGCAGGCCAGGCACGCCTAGCGCTGACTCATTGCGAAGCTCTAAAGGGTCACAGTAGCTATCGTCTAAGCGGCGATAGATTGCATGTACGCGCTTGAGGCCAGTCAATGTTTTCAAATAAACATAGGGTTGGCGCACACTTAAGTCATGACCTTCAACAAGAGGAATGCCGAGATGGCGTGCGAGATAGACATGCTCAAAGTAGGTTTCGCTATAGCGGCCTGGGCTGAGCAATACCACCAAGGGTGATTCATCGTCACAGGGTGCTTGACGCTTTAGCGTAGCGAGTAGCGTATCGAAAAATGGTGATAAGGATTGCACACCAAGGCTGCGAAATGCCTCGGGAAACGCGCGCGCGACTACCTGTCGATTTTCGAAAGCATACCCAGCACCGCTAGGCGCTTGCGTACGATCGGCCATTAGCCACCATTGGCCATCGCCGGCTCGCGCGAGATCAGCGGCATAGACATGGACATAGCAGCCTTTCGGCGGTTTGACATCACGGCAGGCGGTTAAATAGTTGGGGTGGCCAAAGACTAGTTCGGGTGGCAGCAAGCCCTCATTGAGCAAATGTTGTGGGCCGTAAATATCTTGTGCTACGGCATTGAGCAGGTGCGCGCGCTGAGCAACGCCGTCAGCAATGATCTGCCACTCTTCAGGCGGAATAAGGTTTGGTACGGCCCCGACGCGCCAACTATGTTCTTGATTCTCGCCATAGAGCGCGTAGGTAACACCATTTTCTTGGATGCGTCGGGTCACAAGATCATCACGCTGCTGCATCTGCGCGGGACTGAGCTTGCCCAGTGCGTCAGCCATGGGCTGCCAGTGCGGGCGCAGCTTACCGTCGGCACTGAACAGTTCATGGTAACGACCGGGTTGCGGGCGCAGAGAATTTAGCAAGGAAGTCATGGTGGCCTATCAGCTAAGTATGCGGCGTTAGGTCGGCCTAACGTGGCGCAAATCTACCATGAACGGGTGCTCTCGGCGTGGCGGCAATGTCGTGATGCTCACTTTGCCGCCACTATGGCCATGGCGCATAAAGCGCGCCAAACGCCGACCTTCAGCCTCATAGGCATTGATTGGTGCGCCTTCATAGCTGCGTCCGCCCGGATGCATAACGTGATACTGGCAACCACCGAGCGCACGATCATGCCAAGTGTCGATA
>NZ_CEYEMI010000016.1:40455-46482 GCF_982810325.1 Paraperlucidibaca sp. | reverse complement strand
GCTTTTATTGTATGGTGCGCAGGTAGTGCATTTCTGCGCGCACGATTTGCAACAGTAGTACCATCACCACCTGACAAAACACTGAACAAGGAATGCCCATGTCCACACGCGTCGTCTATCCCGGCACCTTCGACCCCATCACCAACGGTCATAAGGACCTCATTGAGCGCGCTTCGCGCCTGTTTGATGAAGTCGTTGTTTCGGTCGCCGCCAGCGAAAAGAAGAAACCACTATTTTCGCTAGAGGAACGCGTGAGCATGGCGCAAGAGGTGATCGCTCACCTGCCCAATGTGCGAGTGGTCGGCTTCGATAAGCTACTGTCGTTTTTTGTCACCGAAATGCATGCCAATGTGGTGCTGCGTGGCCTGCGCGCGGTGTCAGACTTTGAGTATGAGTTCCAGCTTGCCAATATGAATCGCCAGCTCAATAGCGAGTTCGAAACGGTGTTTTTAACGCCGTCTGAGCATTTGTCGTTTATCTCATCGAGTTTGGTACGCGAGATCGCCATTCTTGGTGGCGATGTGCAGCAGTTCGTATCACCTGTTGTGCTCGCGGCCTTCGCTGAAAAACTCGGGCATGGCCCGCGCAAGAGCTAGATATGGCGCTACTCATCACCGACGAATGCATTAACTGCGATGTCTGTGAGCCGGCCTGCCCAAATCTGGCGATTTATATGGGCCCGGAAATTTACGAGATTAATCCCGCACTCTGCACTGAGTGCGTGGGGCATTTCGACGTGCCGCAATGTGTGGAGCTCTGCCCCGTCGCCTGCATCCCCATCGACCCAAATCACACGGAGAGTCGTGAGGAATTGCAGGCTAAATTTGAAAAGCTAACTGCCGAGAAACCCGAGGCATAAGCAGCCTCTGGCTTGGCAAAGAACCTTAGCCAAGCATCCGCAGCGCCGCCCACTCATCAGCACGAGACGCTGTCATTGGTGCTAACTGCTGCGCCAACAGCGTGGCATTGCGCGTGACTAGGCCATAAATCGACAGCTGCGGGTTAGCGCCAATGCTGGTCGGAAACACCGAGCCATCCATGATGCTTAAATTCTCTAGCTGATGATGCTGGCCTTGGCTATTCACCACCGATGTGCGCGGATCTTCGCCCATGGCGCAGCCGCCCATTAAGTGAGCTGAGCCTAGACCAGTGCGGAACTTCTCAATGCTAAAGTTAGCAATCGCGGCTTTTGCATCGGCCCAGCTCTTATATGCCGGTGTGCCCATTTGCATCATGCGCACTTGCTTAGCGCCTGCGGAAAATTGCATTTCGGCCATCGCCAAATAGGCACGGCGCAGGCCATCGGCCAGGCTGTCGGTCATCGGATAGTCGAGCACGGGCGAGCCGTCGTCACGCAGGCTGACGCTACCGCCAAGTGAATCTTCAGTGAAGCCATCGCGCATCAGTGCAATCATGCCGTTTAAATGGCCGAGTGCTTTCATTTCCTGCAAATGTGTCTCGCCAAAACTGCCCAACAGGCCAGCGATAAATGCCGGCAACATCGGCAACACTTCAACCTTGAAGCCCATCGGGCCAGCAGCGCCATCTTTCCATTGGAAATGATCGGAGTACTGCGATTGTGGTGCGCCAGTCCAGCCGTTCATCTCACGCTCAAACTGGGCGAAGCTCGCGCTTACTGGATGCACCATAGTACGCTTGCCAACCAATTCATGTGGATCCGTGGCTTTCGAGCGCAGCAAAATTCCAGGATTGTTAATCGCGCCACCTGCCAAGATAGTGTGGCGCGCGCGCACGGTTAGCTTACGACCTGTCGGGGCAAAACCTTGCTCGGGCATGCCTTCGGCCATCACGCCAACCACACGATCTTTTTCAATAATCAGCTGACTAACACGAGCGCGCTGATACAACACCGCACCGCCGGTTAATGCACTAGGAATTGTCGTCACCAACATCGATTGCTTGGCATTAGTCGGGCAGCCAACGCCGCAATAGCCTAAGTTCCAGCAGCCAGCAACGTTGCGCGGAATGCTATGCCAGCTCCAGCCCAGGGCCTCACAACCGGTACGAATAACATCGTTATTGGGATTGGCAGGAACCATCCATGGACTAATGTTTAAGCGCTGCTCGGCGCGCTCAAACCACGGCGCCATAGAAGCTTCATCGAGGCCTTTAACGCCGTTTACATCAGCCCAATGCTTCAGTGTTTCTGCTGGTGTGCGAAAGCTTGATGTCCAGTTCACCGTGGTGCTGCCGCCGACTGCACGGCCCTGCAGAATAGTGAAGGCGCCATCTTTTGTGGTGCGCCCGCCACCTTCTTGGTAGAGGTCGCGAAAGGCCTCGCCCTCCTGCATTTTGAAATCATCGCTGCTGCGCAATGGGCCTTCTTCGAGCATGACCACTTTCAGGCCAGCCTGAGTTAATACTTCAGCAGCGGTGCCACCACCAGCGCCGGTGCCAACAATCACCACATCACACTCGATGCTTTGGTCAGTCGCCATTTCACCGGCGTGATGTACTTTCCAGCCATTGGCGATGCCACGGCGAATAGGATCAATAATTCCTGCGACAGTTATGCTCATGATTTGCTCCTATTCCTAAACCACGCGCACTGGCGCGACATAGCCGATGGCAGGCCAGCTTTCAGGTAATAAATACCAGCCGGCGGTGATGATTTTGACCAGGCCGGCATAGCCCGCGCGGAACAAACCAACGCTGCTGTGCTGCCAGCGCGTGAGAAAGGCTAATAAGTCTTTTTCACTCGCATTTGGCCAATCCGACCATAGGCCAGCCGCTGCCACACGTGCTGGAGGCAGGCTAAGCAAATCAAATAGTTGATAGAGCTGATCCATCACTGCTGGGCTGGTGTTGCCAACAAAGCCATCAATAGCGGCCAGCGTGCGTGTTACCGCCGCAGCTCGCGCCTCGCCAGTGGGTAAGGCATCAGCCAACACAATAGGAATGAGTGCAGTTAGCACCACAACATCTTGCTCACGCAAAAATAGCCGATCACTCGCAGGAACTGATTTGGCACAGCCGGTTAGCATCGCAGTAGCGGAACCCGTGGCAAGCAAAAAGCCGCCAATGGCACCTGTGCGCAAAAAGTTTCGGCGGCTTACGCCCGAGGTTATTTTGCTAATTGGGGTTGAAGTCATCGCATCCTCGGTATTGTTTTTATTGAGGGGTATTCGTGTTTATTACCGCAGTTTTAGCGCACATAAAAAGGCTACTTAGAAAGCAAAACGGAGCCCTAAGACTCCGTTTTAACTCATTTTATTGGCCGAGAAATAGCTTTTTGATCAGCGTATGCGAGGCCTTATTGAACGGAGGCAGAATGTAGCGCACTGAATAAATCGATGAGCGCACCAGCACCGCTTTCATATTTGAGTAAGTTTGGAAGCCTTCGTAAGCGTGATAGCGACCCATGCCAGATGGGCCAACGCCGCCAAATGGCAGATCATCGACACCAACATGGGTAACCACATCATTAATGCCTGTCGCACCTGAGTGCGTATGGGTAACGACATAGTCGGCACGCGCACTGTCATTATCGAAGTAGTACAGCGCCAATGGACGCGGGCGTGAATTAACAAACTCTAACGCCTGCGACAGCGATTCAATTTCCAAAATTGGCAGGATTGGCCCGAAGATTTCATTCTGCATAATCAGCATTTCAGGCTTAGCACCGATGATAATTGTCGGCGGGATCTTGCGGGTGTTTTCAAAACGCTCATTGGCAGGATTGATTTCAATCACACGAGCGCCCTGCTCACGGGCATCGGCTAAATAGCTTTGAATGCGGCTGTACTGCTTGTCGTTCACAACGCTGGTGTAATCAGCATTGGTCACTAGCGTTGGGTACATTTTGCTAACTTGCGCAGTGAAAGCGATGACGAATTCGTCGGTCTTGCCGCGTGGTAGCAACAAATAATCTGGCGCAACACAGGTCTGACCAGCGTTCCAGCATTTACCAAATGCGATGCGCTCAGCGGCATCGGTCATTGGGTAAGATTCGTGCACGATAGTCGGCGACTTTCCACCCAACTCAAGCAGCACTGGCGTTAAGTTTGCCGCCGCATTTTGCATGATGGTACGGCCAACATTGGTCGAGCCAGTGAAGGTAATTTGGTCAAATGGCATGTGGCTGAATGCTTCCGAGACCTCACCACGACCAGTGATCACCGCCACAGTATCTTCGCTGAATGCTTCGGCCAACATGCGCTTCAGCGTTTCACCTAAGCGCGGCGTGAAGCTCGATGATTTGATCATCACTCGGTTGCCAGCGCTAAGCGCACCCACTAGCGGGCCAATGGCGAGGAAAATCGGATAGTTCCACGGCACCACGACACCAACAACGCCTAACGGCTGCGGGTGCAAACGCGCTTTCGCAGGCATCGCCAAGATGCCAGAGTGGCGCTTCTGTGGCTTCATCCAGTTTTTCACATTTTTGCTGGCGTACTTAACCGCCTCAAGCGAGGTCAGCACTTCAGCAATTTTTGTTTCATGGGTGGAGCGATGGCCAAAATCTTGGCTAACCGCATCGGCTAAATCATCTTGATATTTGATGATGACTTCGCGCAGACGCTTCAGGCTCGCAATGCGCTCATCGGCCGAGGGCATCGGACGGAGGCCATACGCTGCTCGTTGTGAGCTAAAAATTCGCTGCATATCAGCGACTTGCGGATTTTGTTCGGCTAATGCCGCAACGTGAGCAACCATGGCAACCTCAATTAAAAGTATATGCGCTGAAGACAGTAGAGCGACTTGTGCCAATTTTTTAGAGCATTTACTCTAAGCTGTCAATGATGCGACTGAGAACCCGATGACTTCTGCTGCCCCCCTCAAGACCCGCGATCGTATTTTGGCCGCCAGCCTTCAGCTGTTTAACACGCAAGGTGAGCGCCAAGTCACGACCAATCATTTGGCGGCGGCGATGGGCATGAGTCCTGGCAATCTTTATTATCATTTCAAAAATAAAGACGCGATTATCATTGAACTGTTCACTCGCTACGCCGAACGCATGGCCGCTGCTCTAACTTTTCCAGATGTGCACCCGCTCACTCAGGCCGATAAAGCTAATCTTTTCGAGCGCGTTCTCACCAGCCTCTGGGACTTTCGCTTTCTGCATCGAGATATGACGCACTTGCTCGAAAATGCTCAACTCAGCACACAATATCGCGCGTTTTCATTGCAGGTACTGGCTCAACTGCGCGAGTTGTATCGTGCGCAAATAGCCGCTGGCATGATCGAGGCTGATGATTCAGACATTGACACCCTAGCCATTACTATTTGGATTACAGCCACCAACTGGGTCAACTTTTTACACACCACCGGTCTATTTATTGACGATAGTCTTGCTGGCAAGGCAATAAGCGATACAAGCACGGGCGACATCACTGAAGCCATGCTGCGGCGTGGAATTTTGCATGTGATTTGCTTAGAGGCGCCGTATTTACGCGGCGAGGCTAAAGCCGGCTTAGCGGCCTTGAGAGCTCATTATGGGACAGTTTTAGCGAATGACGACTGATACGCTGGGGGCAGCCGCTTAACCATTTCAGCTCGACGTACGCTCTCTGGTACCTGACTATCCAAAAATGCGGGAATGCGCTGCTCCAAGAAATATATCGGCTCACGCCAATGCTCTCCCGCGGCAACAAATCCGACATGCCCGCCCTGCGGCGACACATCTAAATACAGCGATGACGATAATGCGCTCGCCTCTGGGAAGCATTTAGGCGTAAGAAACGGGTCATCAGCGGCCTGAATAATCAGGGTCGGGCAATGAATGCGGGCCAGATTTTGCAGCGGGCTGCAGCGCGCGTAATAGTCTTCGGCGCTATGGAAGCCGTGCAATGGCGCCACCACTGCATCATCGAAAGCTCGAAATGAGTTAAATGGCCCAAGTGCCAGCAAGTGCTCAATGCGCTCTGCATCGGCCTCAAGGCCTAGGCTGCGCAGCTTCAGCACTTTTCGCTGCCAAGCATTCATCAAATTATCGAGTAAGTGCTTGCGATAGATTTGCGACAAACCTTGATCTAAGCGATCGGCGCAAGAAGCTAAATCGAGCGG
>NZ_CEYEMI010000016.1:13710-40355 GCF_982810325.1 Paraperlucidibaca sp. | reverse complement strand
TCCAGCGCTTTTTGCAGACCAACAACGTATGACGAACTGCTACAACCGCTAAGGCCATGAACAATAACCACCAAGGGCATGCCCGAGTCTTTCCAGGTTTTTGGCAGGCGCCAATCGAGATACAGCCAATCGCCATCGCTCAAAGCGACTTTTTCGCGCACCCGGGAAGGCACGCTAAGTTTGCGAAACAGCGCTGGATATAAGGTTTGTAAATGCGCGTTATGCAGCCACCAAGCCGGCTTAAATGGGCTACGGCTTAGTCCGGGGGTAAAGGCGTTTATTTCAGCTTGCTGCGTCACCCTCGGTCTCCACGCGAAATAACAAGGCCCAAACCATGCCTGCACGCGTGTGTCGATGCAAGTCTAAAGATGATGGTAGCGTGAGTTCTTCAGGTGCTAATTCAGTTTCAACATAGATCCAGGTATTGGCTTGTAGCCAACCTTTGGCCTCTAACGCCGCCAATGTTTTATCGACATGGCCAAGGTGAAATGGCGGATCGAGCACGATCAAGCCATAGCCACCTTCAGGCAATGTAGCGGAGGCCAGCCAGCGCAGACTATCGTCGCGAATGATTCGTGCCTCTGTCGCCGCTAAGCTCTGCGCCGTCGCTTGCAAGGCGCGCGCTTGCGCTTGATCGAACTCAATCATCGTGGCACTGGCAGCGCCGCGTGACAGCGCCTCAAAGGCCATGGCGCCGCTGCCGGCATACATATCCAAAACATGACGGCCGGGGACATTAAATTGCAGCCAATTAAACACAGTTTCACGAACACGATCGGGCGTTGGGCGCAGTCCTGGCGCATCGACAAAGGTTAATAATCGACTGCGCCAGCGGCCACCGATAATGCGTAATGTGCGGGTGCCGCCACGACTAGATTTTGCGGCTTTCATTTTATTAAGCGCCAACGGTTTTTTGCACCAGCTTTAGTCGCAGGCTTTTCATCAAGACGGCCGACCGTCACTACCAACAAGCGCTCAGGATGAATATGTCGGCTCATGGCGGCACGTACTTGCGCCAAATCCACGGCCGCCAATTGGCCAATATAGTCATCGATAAAGCTATCTGGCAGCTCATAAAAACCGATCATGGCTAAGAAGCTAGCGACCTGATCATTACTCGCCACACTGCGCGGAAAGGCCTGCGATAGATTCGCCTTGGCAGCACTCACATCAGCCTCACTCGGGCCTTGGCGAACAAAATCAGAGAGTAATTGACGTGTTAACGCTAAGGCTTCAGCCGCTTGGTCATGGCGCGTAGAGAAGCTGATTTGGAACGGGCCGGCCGCGCGCATGGGGATGAACTGGCTGGTGACGCTGTAAGTAAGGCCGCGCTTTTCGCGTAACTCGCGCGTGAGCAAAGTGCCAAACCCGCTACCGCCTAGCAGTTCATTGCCCACCATTAAGGCGAAATAATCGGGGTCGCTGCGACTAATGCCAACTTCACCGAGCACAATATGCACTTGCTCAGAAGGAAATACTTGATGCACGCGCTCAGGCTTGGCCAAGGGCTTCACTGCGGGCAGAGCAGCAGCCTTTTCACCAGCGGGCAAGGCCTGAGAAAGTTGCTTTGCCAGAGCCTCAGCATCTGCTCGCGTAATGTCGCCAACTAGCACCAACACGCCATTTTTTGCGGTGTAATAGCGCTGATGAAATGCGGCAATATCTGCCGGGATCATCCGTTTAATACTGTCGACATCGCCACCCGGCGTACGCGAATACGGGTGATTGCCGTAGAGCGATTGATAAAACGTAGGCCCCGCACGGCCAGCTGGTGATTGCAGCCGGCGTAGCAAGCTCAGCCGCATCGACTCTTGCAAACGATGCCAGTCATCGAGTGCGAAACGTGGCTCGCTGACCACTTCGCTGAGCAATGCAGCAGCCGCATTACGGCGTTCAGCATCGCTCATCACGCGCAATGACACCAAGGCCATGTCGCGATAGCTTGCGGCGGAAAAGCTCGCGCCTATCTGCTCAAAGCCTTCAGCTACTTGCTGTGCCGTACGCTCGCGGGTGCCCTCATTAAGCAGACTAGAAACCGCTGCTGCTGCGCCCGGAAAGTCGCCTTCGCGAGCCGCGCCGGCATCGAACACCAAACGGATATCGAGCAATGGCAGCTGGGTATTGCGCGACCACATCACGCGCAGACCTTCGTCGGTAGTCCAACGCTCTAGCGCAACATGAACCGCTGGTGTGTTGTTGCGCTCGGCAACTAAGGCCGGAGCACTCTGCAACTTCTCTAAAGCGGTTAATGGCCCAGGACTAACGCCACCATGTTCAGGGCCGGCCCAAGCGACACTCATTAGGCATAGCGAAAAGCTCAAAACAACTAGGCGCAGACTCATTGCTGCGCTCCTTTAACGTGCATATGCAAAACACTCAAACGGTCATTAGTTAGATAGCGCTTAGCGACTTCGCGCAGCTGCTCGGGCGTGATGCGTTTGAGCTGATCGGCATAGCCATCGGCCCAATCTAGCGCCAAATGATTACTCGCCAAACGCCCCAAAAGTTGCGCCTGATCATCGACTTCATCGCGAACAAATACTGACTGCGCAATGACATTGGCCTGCACTCTATCTATCTCGGCCTGTGTCACTAACTCTTCACGCAAAGCCAGCACGGGCGCCAAAACCGCTTCCTCCAATGCTGCCAATGATTGCTCCTGTGCCGGAACAGCGGTAATGGTAAACAGCGTATCGCCGCGCGACAAAATATCGTAGCCCGAACGCACGGCCGCAGCCTTGCCGGCACGCACTACTTTGCGCTCTAGGCGTGCGCTAATGCCCTCGTCTAGCACGCCGGCAAGTAGACGCAACGCATAGGCATCTTGCGCGCCAACAGCGCTGCTTAAACTTGGCCAGTTATAGGCAATGAATACTGCTGGCACTTGCCCCGGCAGCGTTAGCGTCATGCGCCGCTCACCCGGCGATGCCAGCTCACGGCTGCTGGCGCGGCGAGGTAAATCACGCGCGGCAATGTCACCGAAGTATTTTTGAGCTAGCGCTTTTACTTGCTCCGGCTGTACATCACCAACCACGACAAGCACTGCATTATTTGGCGCGTACCAGCGCTGATACCAGTCTTTAGCATCAGCCGCAGTCAGTTGTTTTAAATCATCCATCCAGCCCACAGTGGGATTACGCTGCGAGCTGCTGGGATAGGCCATGAGTTGAAAGCGCTCGTAGGCCAAGGCTTGCGGATTGTCGTCGGTGCGCAAGCGGCGCTCTTCCATCACGACCTGAAGCTCGCTGGCAAACGCTGCGGGATCGATGATCGCGTGCTGCATGCGATCGGCTTCCATTTCCAGCGCTAGCGCGAGTCGGTCGGCCACATGATTTTGGTAATACACCGTGTAGTTATCGGTGGTGAAAGCGTTATCGTCACCGCCCATATGCGAAACAACGCGCGAAAATTCGCCGGCCGGCACTGTCGGCGTGCCTTTAAACATCATATGTTCGAGCACATGCGAAATGCCCGTTAAGCCCGGCGGCTCATCTGCTGAGCCAACCTGATACCAAACCTGCGTGACCACCACAGGCGCACGATCATCAGGCTGCACAACCACACGCAAGCCATTATCGAGACGAAATTGCACAGCCTCTGCTTGCGCCCACAGCGCCGGACTCACCAATACACCGAGTAGAATCCAGGCCAATCGCTTCGCACCGCGCATAGGTTCATCCTTTAGGGTCAATAACAAGGGTGGTAGCATAGCGCATCCCTCGCGGGCCGCTAGCCGCGACACTTGTACTACGACTGGATACCAGCATGAGTTCACACGAAAGCTCTGAAGACGGCGGTTTTTTTAGCCGCATGAAGTCGGGCTTAAGCAAAACCCGCAAGTCGTTTAGTTCGGGCATGGCAACTTTGCTCATCGGCGCCAAAGAAATTGACGATGAATTATTAGAAGATATTGAAACGCAATTACTTAGCGCCGATGTTGGTGTCGAGGCCACACGCCGCGTCGTTGATGCACTAACTGAGCGCGTCTCACGGCAAGAGCTGCTGCACTCGCACGCATTATTCGATGCTCTGCGCAGCGAACTTGCCGCAATTCTCAGCCCACGCCAACAGCATTTGCGCATTGGCGAGCTGCAAAAACCGTTTGTCATTTTGGTCGTTGGTGTAAATGGTGTCGGTAAAACCACCACCATCGGTAAACTCGCGCAGCGCTATAAGCGTGAAGGTCGTGCAGTGATGTTAGCGGCTGGCGACACATTCCGCGCTGCCGCCGTTGAGCAACTACAGGCTTGGGGCGAACGCAATGATGTGCCCGTGGTCGCGCAAGGCACTGGTGCAGATTCCGCCTCGGTATTATTCGATGCTTACCAAAGCGCAAAATCGCGCGGCATGGATGTGCTAATTGCCGACACCGCAGGACGTTTAAATAACAAATCGCATTTGATGGACGAACTCAGTAAAGTCGTGCGCGTATTGAAAAAGATCGATGCCACAGCGCCGCACGAAATCATGTTGGTGGTCGATGCCGGTACTGGCCAAAACGCGCTCAACCAAGTGCGTGATTTTGACCAAGCGGTAAAGCTCACTGGCCTCACCGTGACCAAGCTCGATGGCACCGCCAAAGGCGGCGTGTTGTTTAATATCGCCAGCCGCACTCACCTGCCCATTCGTTTTGTTGGTGTCGGTGAAGGCATCGATGACCTACGCCCATTTGAAGCAGAAGAATTTGTCAGCGCCCTGTTTGACGACAGCCGCCAGTAACTAACAGGAGCCCGGAATGATCAGTTTTAAATCCGTCAGCAAGCGCTACCCGCCACAGTTTGACGCCCTGCGTGAACTCAGCTTTGATTTGCCCACAGGTGAAATGGCTTTTTTAACCGGCCATTCAGGCGCCGGCAAATCAACGCTGCTTAAGCTCATCATGCGCATTGAAAAAGCCAGCAGTGGCCAAGTTATCGTCAATGGCCGCGATCAAGGCCTGCTCAAAGGCAAGCAAGTTGCCTTTGCACGTCGGGACATCGGCATGGTCTATCAAGATCACAACTTGCTCGATGACCGCAGCGTATTCGACAACGTTGCCTTGCCACTGATCATCTCCGGCATGCCACCACGCGACATTCCAAATCGGGTTTATGCAGCGCTGGATTTGGTTGGCCTCAAGCATCGTGCCAAAGCCATGCCGCTAGAGCTTTCTGGTGGTGAGCAGCAACGCGTCGGCATCGCTCGCGCCGTAGTCGGCAAGCCTTCAGTCATTTTGGCCGATGAGCCCACCGGCAACCTCGACCCACAACTTGCCGTGGAAGTAATGAATATTTTTGAAGACCTATCGCGCGTCGGCGTCAGCATCTTAGTCGCGACTCACGACCTCGCCTTGATTGCCCGCTTCCGCCATCGCCTATTGACGCTGCAGGCCGGCCAACTGGTCGCCGACACAGGAGCCGCGACATGAATCAGCCTATCGCCGGCGCCCAATCGCCAAAGTCGAAAAAGCCCAGCGGCGCGCGCAGCTCAAAAAGCACCGCAGGCTCGCGCTTTCAACACTGGTTGGCGCACCATCGCCGCGAAGCCAATGACAGCTTCGGCCGTCTCGCTCGCGTACCGCTTTCTACACTGATGACGGTTACCGTCATGACAATTGCCCTCAGCTTACCGCTAGCATTAGGCCTATTACTAAATGACACGCGCCAAGCCGTTGCTACCTGGGATGCGGACGCACGCTTATCGGTCTACTTAAAAGAAGGTACCGACGCTGAAACGCAGCGCACGGTCTTGGCGCAGGCGCAAGCGCTGTCCGGCGTTAACCGTGCCAACTTGATCACGCCCGAAGCCGCACTCGAAGAGTTCAAAGCCAAATCTAATTATGGCCCGGCACTAGAGCAGCTCGGCAGCAATCCATTGCCCGCCGTGCTTGAAGTCTTCCCCAAAGACACTAGCGACACCAAGTCCATGACTGCTCTGCGTGATCAATTTGCACAATGGCCTGAAGTTTCCTTGGCCGAGGTCGATATCGCTTGGGTGCAACGTTTGCGTACGGCTCTCGACATTGGTGAGCGATTGCTCATGGCCATTGCTGGCACGTTAATTTTGGGCGCACTGCTCGTGGTCGGCAACACCATTCGCCTGAGCATTGAGTCGCGTCGTGACGAAATTCGTGTCACCTCGCTACTCGGCGGCACCCACGCCTTTGTCCGCCGCCCCTTTGTCTATATGGGCTTTTGGTGCGGCCTTAGCGCTGGTGCGTTCACTTTAGTCACCGTCAGCGGGCTCATTGCTTGGCTAAGTGAACCAGTACTGACCTTGGCGCGTTTATATGGCAGCCAATTTGCTTTGAGCTACCCCTCACTGTCAGTTGGCTTCGGCGTGATAGTTGGCGCCAGTTTGCTCGGCTTAATCGGCGCCTGGATTGCAGTAGGCCGCCATTTACGCGAGCTTGAGCCCTGATTACTTGCAGCGGCCACCGTCGCTGCTTATAGTTAAGGGTATTGTATATTCTGCCAATGGAGGCATGACAAACCATGAGTGACTGTCAGGCGCTAGCGCCTATCGCAGTGACCGTTCCAGGCGTAAACCTGGGTTCGTATATTCAAGCTGCTAACCGCGTTGCGGTGCTGTCGGCGGATGAAGAGCGCACGCTCGCCGAGCGCTTTCATGACGAGCAAGACCTCGACGCCGCCCGCCAGCTGGTGTTGGCACATCTACGCTTTGTTGTGCACATCGCCAAAAGCTACTCTGGCTATGGCTTGCCGCAGGCCGACTTGATTCAAGAAGGCAATATCGGCCTGATGAAGGCAGTGAAGCGCTTCGACCCCACCATGGGCGTGCGACTAGTGTCGTTTGCAGTGCATTGGATCAAAGCTGAGATTCACGAATACGTGATCAAAAACTGGCGTATCGTGAAAATCGCCACCACAAAAGCGCAGCGCAAATTATTTTTCAACCTGCGCTCGATGAAAAAGTCCTCAGCCAACCTGACGCTGGCCGAAGCTGAAGCCATCGCGACCGACCTCAACGTCAGCACACGCGATGTGATTGAGATGGAAGGCCGTTTGCTGTCTTTCGATGCGCCTATCGATGGCAGCCCAGACGATGACGACGAACGCGCGAGCCGTGCGCCAATTCATTATCTTGAAGACAAGCGCTACGACCCAGCGATGCAAATCGAGGCGTCAGACTTTGAGAGCAATAACAGCGAGCGTTTAATGGCCGCGCTAGACACGCTCGATGACCGCAGCAAAGCCATTTTGGCGCGCCGTTGGTTGAGCGAGAAAAAAGCCACGCTACATGAACTGGCCGCTGAATTTGGCATCTCTGCTGAGCGCATCCGCCAGCTAGAAAAAAATGCCATGGATAAAGTTCGCGCCGTGCTTGTGGCTTAAGCACAGCAAATGAACTGGCTCTCGCTCGCGGCAATCAATCTCACCCTGTGTATCGCCACTGGCGCGTTTGCCGCACATGGCCTGAAAGCTCGCCTGAGCGTGGAGCAAATGGCTTGGTGGCAAACCGCTGTTGGTTATCACACCACACACGCGCTCGGCCTGTTAGCCATCGGCATTCTATTGCGCTTTAGCCCTTCGCTAAGCCCTAGCCTGCCCGCTGCCGGCCTCAATACTTCAGCTCTATTGCTGCAACTAGGCATTGTGATTTTTTCTGGCTCGCTTTACGCCATGGCATTGGGCGCACCACGCTGGTTTGGTGCCATCACACCCATTGGCGGTTTAGCCTTTATGGCCGGCTGGCTCTGGCTAGCTTGGGCAGTAAGCAAATGAATATTCGTCTTAATGGTGAGTCGCTTACCATGTCTGCTGGCAGCACGATTAGCGACCTGCTAGCCGCACAAGACCTAGTTGGTAAGCGTATCGCCGTAGAATGTAACGGCGAAATCGTGCCCCGCAGCCAGCACTCCAACCATACCTTGCAGCCGAATGATGCCATCGAAATTGTCCACGCCATCGGCGGCGGTTGATGGATGTTCTAGTCGGCGTAGATTGGTTAACGCCTAGTCTGATTGTGCTCTCATTGCTGCTGATTATTGCCGGCATGATCGGCATGGTACTGCCCGCAATTCCGGGGCCACCCATCCTGCTCATGGGTTTATTTACCGCCGCTTGGGCCGAAAATTTTCACTATGTTGGTAGCGGCACGCTGATTATTCTGGCGCTGCTATGTGTTGCCGCAGTCGCGCTCGACTTCATTGCCGGGGCGCTCGGAGCTAAACGCAGTGGCGCTTCTCGAGCCGCCGTCATCGGCGCCTTACTTGGTGCCATCATAGGCTTATTTTTATTCCCGCTTGGGCTGATTTTCGGACCATTTATTGGTGCGATGATTGGTGAGCTATCTACCGGTCGGCCGTGGCAACAAGCCAGTCGCGCCGGCTGGGGCGCGACTATCGGCATGCTCATTGGCATCGTCGCCAAACTCGTCATTGGCCTAATAATGATTACGCTGTTTATCTCTATGCGCGTGATTGCTTAGAGAAAGCCTGAAGTCAACCGCTCGTCTGTTTTAAATTTGTACGATATTTGTCCATGATCGGATTCCATTTCTACTGTGTCACAGTCATCTGTCAATAAACTGCGGACGTGACCAAAATGAAGAAAACTGATCTGAGCGTGACTATTGCCGCTGTTTTTGCTTTAAGCGCCTGCGGCGGCAGCAGCAGCAATAGCGTCAACGTAACGCCAGCTGTTGTACCTGGAAACGTATTGCTCGACAGCAATCGTATCGCCTATATGGACTTTGCTTCGCCAGCTAATAGTTTAACGACAATCGGAGCAGTAACTGGCCTTACCCTAGGCGATACATTAGTTAGCATTGATCGACGGCCACAAAACGGTTTTCTGTATGGCCTTGGCTACAACTCTGATGCCGACACAGTCACCCTCTACGTAATTCATCCTGAAACCAAAGTTGCGACCTCGCTGGGAATTGCAGGTGGCTTTACGACTGATGGTATAAATCCTGCTCCAATCGGTAACAGTAGCACTCGCTTCGAGATTGACTTCAATACCGCCGTTGACCGATTACGCGTCATTAATAGTCTTGGTAAAAACTTCCGCATGAACCCGAATACGGGCAAAGTTGTTGATGGCGACAACGGCTTAGCAGGCACTAATATGGATGGCTCATTCAATGGCATCTCTGTGACTGCGCAGGGCACAGCCTATGTCAATAACGTGGCCAATAACGGTGGCATCACCACGCAATACACTATCGATGAAAACTCAGATAATTTGTTTATTCAGAACCCTCCAAATGCAGGAACATTGAGTGATCCTAAAGAATTGACCCCGAGAATCAACTCGGTTCTCGGATTCGATATCGCGCCGGGCGTAAGCGTCACTGCAAGCAACAACCCCGTGACTACCGGTAGTGGTTACCTACTCATGCGCTCTGGCGCTAACACAGCCGAATCTTTAGCAACTGTTAATCTGGTCACAGGCACCATAAGTAACATCACTGCCATTGCAGGTGGTGCAACAGCGCGCGGCATCGCAGTTCAAAATCCAGAATCAAATGCGGCTATCGCCCTATCATCGGATGGCACCCAGTTAGTGCGTTTTGCCATCGGAAAGCCAGCTATTACCACTACAGCAACTATTACTGGCCTTCCGATGGGTGAAAGCCTTGTAGGCATAGATTTCCGCCCCGCTACAGGTCAACTCTTTGCGCTAGGTGTTAACCCAACGGCTGATAATGGCACGGTTTATCTTCTCGACCCCCAAAATGGCGCAGCATCAGCTATTGGTACACAAGGCTCTATCGCTTTTGTCGATGCCATGGGTGCCCCGGTAGATCTTCCCGATCCTACGGTAGAAACTTACGGTTTCGACTTTAACCCGAGTGTTGATCGGATTCGAATTACTACGAGTACCGGTCTTAACCTACGTTTAAATCAAGTCACTGGCACACCCGTTGATGGCGACCCTGTAGCTGCTGGCGCCAACCCTGATGGAGGCATTAAGGGAAGTAACGTTACAGGTGCATCAGGTGCGGCTTACACTAATAGCGTTGCCAGCGCACCAGGAATGGGGACCACCTCACTTTACATCCTTAGCAACACAGGCTCGCAGCTAACAATTCAGAACCCACCCAATGAGGGCACACAAACGCTGCCATTGACGGTCAGACTGAATGGCAGCACATTGGCCTACACCCGAGTCAACGGCTTTGATATTCCATCAGATGTCCGTGTGGCAGCTAATAATGCCGCTGTTACCAACGGCTCAGGATTAGCTGCACTGACGGTCGGCGGCACAACAAGTCTTTATCGCATCAATCTAGCAACCGGCTCTGCCACCAATCTCGGCGCGATTGGCACAGGTATGGCAACGTATCGCGGCTTAGCACTCGGCCAAACTCACGCGCGCTAGTTAACTCATCCCTCCGCCGCCCGCTTTATGGCAGCGGCTGAATCTGCGCGGTCCTTTGCAGAGCCTCGGTGTTAAAGCCGAGGCTTTGAGCTTTCTGCACCAGCGCGGTGAGGATATCCTCAGGTAGCTCCGGCGTGCGCGAGAGCATCCACAGATAGTCACGGCCTGGCGCACCGACTAATGCCCATTGGTAGTCGGGGTCGAGCGCAAGTACATAGTAGTCGCCATAAAATGGCCAAAAGAAGCTGATGCGCAAACGCGCATTGCCGGAATTCACCACTACCTTGGCCGTGCCTTCAGCAGACATGATCTCGCCATTAGCTTGGCGGCAGCGGTTTAGCACAGCAATATCGTCGCCCTTTTCGCTATACCGCGCCATGACATCGCCGGCACAGTCGGTTTGGAAACGATTGGGTAAGCGCGCGACCTCATACCAATCGCCGCTGTAGCGCTCGAGATCTACCGCAGCCACAGTGACTAATGGCGGATGATTGCTGCATGCGCTAAGTGCAATGACTGCCAATGCGGCTACAACTGGCTTTACCCATACGGAAATAATACTCATATCTTTCTCTTTTTCTGAATGTTTTCGGCCCAGCTGAGGCTCATATATACGCGATTGCTCAGCAACTAAACATGCCATAGCTTTGTAGTGGCCGCACTTAGGCCCGAGACGTACAATAGCGCTTTCTACGCTGGAGCTTGATCATGTCGGATGCTTTTTTACTCGCTGGCCGCACGTTTCACTCACGCTTACTGGTCGGCACTGGCAAATATAAAGACATGACCGAGACCGCCGAGGCCATTGCCGCCAGTGGTGCTGAAATAGTCACCGTGGCTGTACGGCGCACGAATATCGGCCAAACGCCTGGCGAACCAAACTTGCTCGATGTCATTTCGCCCGACCGCTACACCATTTTGCCCAATACCGCTGGCTGCTACAGCGCCGAAGAAGCCGTGCGAACCTGTCGCTTGGCACGTGAATTACTCGACGATCATAAACTCGTGAAGCTAGAGGTTTTGGGCGACCAGAAAACTCTTTACCCAAACATGCCTGAAACCTTAAAAGCCGCAGAAACATTGATTAAAGAAGGCTTTGAAGTCATGGTTTATTGCAATGACGACCCCATTGCGGCGCGACTTCTAGCTGAAATGGGTTGTGTCGCGGTGATGCCTTTAGGCTCGTTGATCGGCTCAGGACTGGGCATTGTCAATCCGTACAACCTGCGCATTATTCTGGAAGAGGCAACGGTGCCCGTGCTCATTGATGCTGGAGTTGGTACAGCATCGGATGCCGCTGTCGCGATGGAGCTAGGCGCTGCCGGTGTACTCATGAACACCGCCATTGCCGCAGCAGGCAAACCGGTGCTGATGGCTTCGGCAATGAAAAAAGCGGTCGAAGCCGGACGTGAGGCATTTTTAGCCGGACGTATGCCGCGCAAGCTTTACGCCAGCGCGTCTAGCCCACTTGATGGCATGGCGTTTCGCTAAGCCTCAAACCGCCTCAGCACACATCTATGCGATAGCCAGCCTGCGGTAAATGCACATGCACAACGCCTAAGGCTGGCGTCTCGCGAGCAATGATAAAGCGCTCATCACTTACTCCAACCAACACACCTTCGGTGGGGTCTTTCGCGTAATCGGCTGGGCTGATGCGCACGCGCTGGCCAATTCGCGCATCTACTTTTTGATCAGCGGCAATAGCACGTGGCTCGGCGTTTTTGGCAGCTAGCAGCGCAGCATCACCCGAGATTTCCACACTCACGCCCTCACCAAATGCACCCATGCGATCCATCCAAGCATTAGCTTTCGGAAAGTCATTTAGCAAGGATGACTGACCGATATCGCGCAGAAACCACAGGCTGTGATACGTGGAAAAGTCGGCATGATGCGGCGCATCACCAAACAAAAAGTCCTGATTTTGCAAACGTGCCTCGGTGGCCACTAAATGCTTACGCACCACCGACTTAGCAGCACTCGGCGGCGCACTGCGAACACTGCTAGTGCGACCGATCTGAATACGGTCAGCAAAAAATCGCACGATGGCCTTCAGCGTCATTTCGCGCCAAACAGTTTTCGCCAATGCCCATGAGCCAGCAGCAAACAAGACCGCAAAAAAAATCTTCACATCAGTATGACGAGCATAGGCTTGCTCATCCTCGCTCGCACGCGCCAAGTTAATATCTGGCTTCCCCGACAATCGCGCAATTTCAGCGGAAATGATTGCTGTATCGCAGAAGATGTCTGCACCAACTTGCATCACAGGCACTTTTCGATAGCCGCCTGTGAGCAGCTCAAGCTCAGGCCGTGGCGGTGCCGACTCAACGCGCACCGACTGCCACTCAAGCCCTGAATAACCCAGCATGCTGCGCACTTTTTGTGAAAATGGCGACAGAAAGTAGTGGTGCAAAATGAGTGTGGGCATAAAAAACTCGGGCAATGTTAAGAGGGTCGGAGCAGCACACGATACATCGCGGCCAAACAAAAACACAGCAGCGCAGGCAGCAGCAAGGTGAGCAGACCCACGCTTAAATATAGTTTGGCACCAATAATACCGCCACTAATAAAGCCCGCGATGATGAGGCCAAACAAGCGCGCTTTACGGGCATCAAAGCGCTTTCCGCGCAGCCAGCCACCAAGCATTAAGCCGAGGTCGGTGAAGATGCCGGTGACATGCGTAGTACGAACGATGGCGTTGCTGTAATGCGTGGCGAGCGCGTTCTGCAAGCCGCAGGCAGCCGAAGCAAAATACACACCAAAGTTATAGCCTTTGCTAAGCGCCATGAATGCTACAAGCAGAAAAATACCTTCGACGATCAGCAGCTCGTCATAGTGGCGCCCTGCACGTACATCGCGACCACTTAGCACCACGCCAGATAGTGCTGAGCCACAGACAAAGCTGATTATCACAAAGGTTAAGTGCAGGACTTCAGCGCCTGACTGCCAAACGCTTACGCCTAGCCAGGAGGCAGTGCCTGATAAGTGTGATAACGCATGCGGCGCCACGCCCATCACCCCTACGGCATTGACGATACCCGCCAACAAGGCCAAGGAAAATGCACCGTACTCAATCCATCGCGGCAATCGCTTCACACATCATCTCCTACTACAGCGCACGCAAACCCTTGGTGTGACTAGTCTAAGTTCCGTACAATCACGCACAGTTATTATTCATCGAGTGTATGGCATGAGCGAGTCTCCAGCGCGACCTTTTACTGATCGCATCAAAACCTTTATGCCGCGCACATCGCCGCTTAACACCTCGCAAAAGCAAGGGATGAGCGATTTTGCGCCAAAAATGCAACTCACGTTGGCGCAAGGAAAGCTCAATCCGGAAGCCATCTTTGGTCGCCGAGCACCACTCACTATCGAGATTGGTTTTGGTATGGGCCAGACGCTGATTGAAATGGCTCAGGCCGCTCCTGAGCGCGACTTTATTGGTATAGAAATTCACAAGCCTGGCGTCGCTCAGCTCTGCTTCGATGCCGGCACTCAAGGCGTGACTAATCTCCGTTATTACAGCGAAGATGCCGTATCAGTGCTGGAGCAGGCCATCGAGCCGGGAAGCGTAGATACCGTTCAGCTGTTTTTCCCTGACCCGTGGCAAAAAGCACGGCATCATAAGCGCCGCTTTGTACGGCCAGACCTCATTGAGCTGGTGCGTCAAACTTTGAGCGTTGGCGGTCGCTTTCATATGGCCACCGACTGGGCACCTTATGCCGAATGGATGCTTGAGCACATGGAGGCTGCGGCCGGCTTTAACAATGCCCATGAGCCAGGTGAATACATGCCGCGACCTGCGTGGCGCCCACTGACAAAATTTGAGCAGCGTGGCCATGATCAAGGCCACGGTGTCTGGGATCTCATTTATGTCCGAGTCGACTAACGCGCCATACATTCCGCTTAGCGCCAGCGAAGCTGCCGCACAAAAACCACTCACAGGCGGCAACTGGGCTGATTGGCTACTGCTTGCTTTAGCCTTGATCTCGGTAGCGTTGCTCGCGTGGGAAAGCTGGGGTCCAGTAACACCAGAGCAAAGTGAAGCCATCATCTTGGCCGACTACAGCATCTGTGGGCTGTTCTTTTTAAACTTCATGTGGCGCTGGCGCGAAGAAAAATGGGCGCTCGGTTTTGTCGGCCGCAATTGGTACGACGTGCTCGGCATGATCCCAGTCTCCGACCCCGCCCTGCGCAGTTTCCGTTTAATTCGCGTGGTGATTTTATTGGCTCGGATGGGCGTCGCCGCTGATCGAGTCATTGGCGAAGACTTCACCTATCGGCTGGTCAATCGCTTCAAGCAAGGCATCGTGCAAGCCATTAGCGGCACTGTCACCGTCGCCGTGCTAAATGAAGTCGCCGACGTGCTAGTGAAAGGCACTTACACGCAAAATATCGCGCGGGCATTAGAAGAAAACCAAAGCGAACTGCGCGATATGATTCGCGAAAAGCTCCGCGATGACCCACAAACCGGCCGCTTTAAACGCATGCCGTATTACAACGAAATCATTGAAGGCACGACTGAAACGGCGCTGCGAGTGATTGAACAAGTGCTGCTCGACCCGCGTACCGATGAACTAGTTGCCGATATGCTGCGCGAAAATATTAATCAAATTCGTCTTGCTGTTGCCGCCCGAGAGGCTAATAAAAACCAATGACCGCGCATGAGCCCGACTATGTTGCGAGCCTAAAGAAAGTAGAAGCGTTTAGCGCCTTGCCCGATGAGGCGCTAAACGCTTTAGCAATCATGGCGCAACCGCAGCGGCTCATGAGTGGTCAGCGCTTATATCGCGCAGGCGATCCGCCACGCTTCCTGCATGTGCTGGTTCATGGCCGCCTGCAGGTGCGCAAAGAGCAGCGCATATTGGGCTATGTGAACCGCTACGAGCTTTTGGGCGAAATGGGCGTGGTTGCCGCTGAAGCACGCAATAGCACAATTTATGCTCAACGCGATTGCCTACTTTTAAACTTGCCTGCCAGCGCTTTTATGGCGTTGATCCGCAGCCATCCAGACACACTGGTCGCACTATCGCGACTGATTATTTCACGCGGGCGTGATGCGCTTAATCCTCGCCAAAAACAAGCGAATGCCGATGGCGGCACGCTAGCTGTTGTGCCTGCAATCCGCGGCATCCCGGCGATGTTGCTAGCTGAAGCACTGACCGGACACATGAGTGGCTGGCCTGAAACTCGCTTAGTCAGCGCCGCGCATATCGACAGCGTATTTGGTGCGGGCTTTTCGCACACGCCCCAAGATGGTAGCGACGCCGATGTCGCACTTTGCGCTTGGCTCGCCAGCCTAGAACACCAGCATCGCTTCGTGATGTATGTTGCCGATAATGGCACCGACACCTGGTCTTTACGCTGCTTGCGCCAAGCCGATCGCATCTTGCTAGTGGCCGAGTCTGGGCAAAAACCGCAAGCCACACCCGTGCTGGAAACATTGCGCGCCGGCGGCTTGGTGGCCCCGATCGAGCTAGTATTATTACGACCAATGGGCGATGCCGCACCGCACACATTAGAGTGGCTTGAGGCCACTGGCGCACGCGCACATTATTTTTTACACCCATGGGCCAAACATGAAATAGCCGCCCTCGCCCGGCAAATATCTGGGCGCGGCATAGGCTTGGTATTAGGCGGTGGCGGCGCTCGTGGCTTCGCGCATATCGGCTTGATAAAAGCACTAGAGCAACTTGGCATCCCAGTCGATGTCGTTGGCGGCACTAGCATGGGCGCCTTTGTTGCCGCGCTCCTAGCTTGCGGCTTCGATAGCACCGAAATGATTCACATCGCCCACGAAACCTTTGTCGCGCGAAACTACCTCAACGACTACACCCTGCCGAAGGTTTCGCTTATCCGTGGCGAGCGTTTTCATCAGCGGCTAATGACCATTTTTGGCGAACGCCGCATTGAAGAATTGCGCCGCACCTACTACTGCATTTCCACCAACCTCACTACTGGTATGCCTGGCATTCATGACAGCGGGCCGCTAGGTAGCTGGGTCGGCACCAGCATGTGTGTGCCCGGCGTCGCGCCGCCCATTGCCTTCGAGGGCGAACTTTTGTGTGATGGCGGCGTGGTCAATAATCTACCCACTGATGTCATGGCGCAGCTCGAGCGCGGCGTCATCATTGCCTGCAATGTTGGTAGTGTTGGCGATATGGCCGCACCTGGTGCCGGCATGAATGAGCCAGATCAAAGTGCCTTATTGCATTGGAAAAGCGAAGGCCAGCCGCCGAGCTTGAGTGAGATTTTGATGCGCACAGCAACACTGACCAGCGACACGATTACGCTACAAGCGTCGATAGATCGCGCCGATACCTATTTGCGCATGCCCATCGATGATATTGGTATGTTTGAGTGGTTACGCATGGATGAGCTGGTGCAGCGCGGCTATGAACATGGCCTGGAAGTGCTGACACCACTCCGTGAAAAGCTACTGCGTTAAAACGGGGACTCGGCGTATTTAAGCAGGCGCAGATGGGCGCGGTTTAATTCCATACTCATTCAATAGGCCCTGCAAATATGTTGCGGTTTCGCTGTCGAGACTGGGCAGATAATGCGCCAGAATCTCATGACAATCTTGTTGTCGCGCCGGCGTTAAGCGCCGCACGATATCCAATAGCGTATGCCATTGTGAGCGCAGCAAGGCCGCGTAGGCCGCCTGCGCCAAGAACTCGTCATCGGCCTGCTCCATGACCTCTGCCAAATTGTCACGGCCTGCGCTATTCATTACTTCTGCCAAACACAATATGGCCGACCAGAGCTGGCGGTAACTTGTGGCTTTGATAATCCGCTGCAACACTTCTGGCCGTTGCAGCGCGGCTAGATTCACCACTTGTTTTTGCACTTCGGGCGATAAGCACACCACCACCGGCAGCACATCCTCCCAAAGGTCTTCTGCCTGAACGGTCTCGATAATAGCCGTTAGTACGCGCTCGCCCTGCTCTGCCGCTAAATCACCAAGTTCACACTTAAGGCCGTAGCCGGCATGCGTCAGCAAGGCCAATAAACTGGGCCAGAGGTCTCGGCGCGACTCATCGCAGACTAGCAAAACTGCGCGCCGCATACGCTCAGTAGGAATTAGGCGCACGATGTGATCGATGCGGTATCGGGCTTCGATAAAAAACAGTATCTGCAGCAAATCACCTTCATCTTCAATACTTACAGCAACTTGCTGCAGCACGTCATCGGGCAATAAGGCCACGAAACGGCCGAGTGTGACGAAATCTCGGCGCAACAGCAGCACATGACTAATGGCCATGACTTTTTTCGCTGCTAACAAATGCAGAACCTCTCGGGCGCTACGAGGGTCAAGATCAATCGCGACATCGGCTAGAAATTCAGTGTCTAAATACTTGGCAATATTGGCCACGCGCCATGCTGGCAGCTCGCTTGCTAAGCGTGCTGTCATTGGTGCGCCAAACCACGAGCGAGCACATAGCGCCGACACCCATGCCGGCAGCCAGCGTGCGACTGCTGCAAGCAGGCCCAAGGGCTCACGCAACTCATCATGCAATACATCGGAAATGGCCGAGCGTAATGTCGCTACGGCATCGGAAGGTAAGTCGTGTAGATAGCTCAGCGAGCCGGCCTTGACTGACAAAAAGCGCGCCAGCTTGATGACTTCGGCACGATTAGCTAAGCGGCTCATTTGCGCGACCTGCGGCTGTTTGCGAGCGAACGCTTACTAGTGCGCAATGATGCGTCACGCGCAATATGCCGACGCTGCAAGAGCCAACGCAATGGCCAGAAAATGCCGCGACGCAGCTGACTTTGAACGCGCTGACGTTCGCGCTCACTGGCAGCATCGATCAGCTCATGCAGCTGCGTTAATTGCGCATCACTCAAGGCATCGAGGCCGCTTAAGCTGGCTTGCGGACGGCGCAAGCGCAGAGCGAGCTGAGTCAATGATTCGGACATGGCTTAAACCACCGCCTTGGGTCGATGTGCCAGCCAAGAGTCGAGCTGCTTAGCAAATTGCTGCTTATCGCTGGATGAAAATGGTGGCGGCCCACCGCGAACCATGCCGGCGTCACGCAGGTCGCTCATCAAGTCACGAATAGCTAAACGCTGACCAATGCTTTCCGGCGTGTGCAGCTGGCCACGCGGGCTTACCGCCACTACGCCGAGCTTCACAACCTCGAAGGCGAGCGGAATATCTTGCGTGATGACTAAATCTTTGGCCTTAGCATGCTGCACGATGTAGTTGTCGGCGACATCAAAGCCAGGTGGCACTTGCACGGCATTCATCGGCAAGCCGGCTGGCAGGCGAATGGGTTGATTGGCGACAAAGGTAATCTGCACGCGGGTGCGCTCAGCGGCGCGAATGAGCATGTCTTTCACGGGCACGGGGCAGGCGTCGGCGTCGACCCAAATCTGCGTCATGGCACGGGTATCTCGAAATATCTGTGGAGCGATTCTACCGCGATGCGGGCTCGCTGTGTTCGGGCAAAAAAGCATCAATAGCGCGATTTAGAAAGCGTAAGCCAAGCGCGCTGGCTTGCAGGCGATCTGGCGTGTTTTCGAGCAGGCCTTGGCGGCGTAACTCGGCGAGCGTGCTGGCAATGGTGTTGGGTGAAAGTCCGGTGCGCTCTGACCAATAAGCGCTGGGCACGCCGTTGGTCAGGCGCAGGGCATTGAGCATGAACTCGAAGGGTAGGTCGATGCTCGCGATGCGCTCTAATTTGGCTTGATAGGCGGCCACGCTTGGTATTCCCGTACTCTGCGCCGCGCTATAGGCAGCCAAATAATCTTTTGGCATTCGCGTTTTCGTGCTCCGCCAAATCTCGGCCGAGGCTGTGGTGATGTCCGCGCTATTTGCTAAAGTCAGCTTGCCATGAGCACCTGCTCCGATACCCAGATAATCACCAAACTGCCAATAGTTCAGGTTGTGCCGACACGCCTGATCAGCCTGCGCAAACGCCGACACCTCATAGCGCTGAAAGCCCGCTTGCGCCAGCAGCACCTCGCCCTGCTCCTGAATATCGGCGAGCACATCCTCATCGGGCAGGATGGGTTGCTGGCGATAAAACACGGTGTTGGGCTCGAGCGTGAGCTGGTACCACGACAGATGTGTAACGCCGAGCGCGATGGCCTGAGCGAGATCATCGCAAGCGGCGGCAACGCTTTGGCCGGGCAAGCCGTGCATTAGGTCGAGATTGATACGCTCGAAACCGGCCGCGCGCGCAGTGCTTGCCGCTCGCAAAGCCTCATCGCCGGAATGAATGCGGCCTAAGGCTTTGAGCTGCTCGCCCTGAAAGGTTTGCACACCAATGGACAGGCGATTGATACCGGCCGCGCGATAACCTTCAAACAAGCCCTGCTCGACTGTGCCGGGGTTAGCTTCTAGTGTGATTTCGATGTCATCAGCCCATGACAGCCGCGCGCGAATGCCAGCAAACAGGCGCACATAGCCATTCGGTGAGATCAATGACGGCGTACCACCACCGATAAAAATCGACTGCAATGGTCGCTGCGACCAGTCTTGGGAAAAATGCGCTAAGTCGGCGTCGAGGTCATTGAGCAAGGCATCGATATAGGCGGCCTCGGGCACACCGTCGGCGCTCACTGCATGCGAGTTAAAGTCGCAATAAGGACATTTACGAACGCACCAAGGCATGTGCACATAAAGGCTTAACGGCGGCACTTTTTGAGCGCGCACATTGACCAATGGCGCACTCACAGCCCGGTTTCGTTCCAGCGCGCGCGCAGCTGCTGCAAGGCTTGGCCGCGATGGCTTAGCGCCGCTTTCCGCTCGCGCGGCAATTCAGCCGATGTCATACCTTCATCGGCCAGATAAAATACCGGATCATAGCCAAAGCCCTGCTCACCCGAAGGCTGATGCGTAATTTCTCCGGCCCATAAAGCTTGGCAGATGATAGGCAGCGGATCATCGGCGTGGCGAACAAAGGCCAGTACGCAAACAAATTGCGCACGCCGTGAAGTATCGGCTGGCATAGCCGCGAGTGTGGCCAAAAGCTTGGCATTGTTTGCGGCATCGCCAGCGGGCGCGCCAACCTCATTGAGGGCATAGCGCGCAGAGTAGATGCCCGGCGCACCACCGAGTGCATCAACGGCGAGGCCAGAGTCATCGGCTAGTGCTGGCAGGCCGGTTAAGCGACTGGCGTGGCGAGCTTTTATCAGCGCATTTTCAACAAAGCTCAAGCCATCTTCGATGGCATCGGGCACAGCAAATTCCTTCTGTGAGCGCACGCTGACATCAACATCCGCAAGCAAAGCGCGCAACTCTTTGAGCTTGCCTTCATTGCCGGTGGCTAGAACAAACTCACGCGAGGCCGTAGGCCTATTACCGCCATTCGTCTCGACTTCACTCATCAATCATCGCCCCGACTAACGCGGAAAATACCGATCTCACCGAACATATTGGGAAACCATCGCGCCAAAATGCTGCCCTGCTGATCTTGATCAACCGCAAGTTTATCTAGCACTTTTAAACCCTTGCTGCGGCAGAGCGCTTCAAAGTCATGCATGGTGCAAAGATGAATATTCGGAGTGTCGAACCAGCCATATGGCAAGGCGCGCGACACTGGCATGCGGCCCTTATAGAACAAATACCAGCGGGTTTGCCAGTGCGCAAAATTTGGAAATGTGACGATAACTTCGCGCGCCACGCGCACCATTTCATCGAGCAAAATATCGGGCCGCTGCACTGCCTGCAGCGCCTGCGCCATCAGTAAAGTGTCGAAGCTATCGTTCTCAATATTCGCCAAGCCATGGTTAAGGTCTTGCTCAATGACATTTACGCCACGCGCGATGGCCGTGGTGATTTTATCGGCATCGATTTCGAGACCATAGCCGCGCACATTTAAAGTGTCGCGCAAATGCGCTAGCAGCTCGCCATCGCCACAGCCTAAGTCAATCACGCGTGACTCTGGCGCGATCCATTGCCGCGCCAACGCTAAATCAAGACGCATGGGCTGCCTCCCGCTCATTGGCAATACGCGTCATAAACGCCCTGAAAATATCCATATAGCGCGGGTTATTTAACAGGAAAGAATCATGCCCTTGCGGAGCATCCACCTCTGCGTAACTCACTTCTTTGCCGGCCTTCACCAAAGCATCAACGATTTCACGCGAACGCGCCGGAGCAAAGCGCCAGTCGGTGGTAAACGACACCACCAAAAAGCGACATTGCGCCTTAGCAAAAGTCTTCGCTAGGTCGTGATCGTAATCGCGGGCGGGGTCGAAATAATCCAGCACGCGCGTCATCAGCAAATAGGTGTTGGCATCGAAGCGCTTGGAAAACACCTCACCCTGATAGCGCAAATACGATTCGACCTGAAACTCGGCATCGAAGCCATATTGGTAGGTAGCTTTACGCAGGTCGCGGCCGAACTTTTGCCGCATCGCGTCATCGGATAAATAAGTGATGTGGCCTACCATGCGTGCCAACGACAAGCCAACCTCGGGAATGACACCGTGCTGAAAATAACGGCCGGCATGGAAGTCCGGATCGCGGCGAATGGCTTGGCGGGCGACTTCATTGAACGCGATATTTTGCGCGGTAAGCTTGGGCGCACTGGCGATGATGACCGCATTGGCGATGCGATGCGGCTGATCGATACTCCAGCGCAACACCTGCATGCCACCGAGCGAGCCACCGACAACAGCCGCCCATTGTTCAATGCCCAAATAATCCATTAAACGTACTTGCTGCTTCACCCAGTCGCGCACTGCGACAATGGGAAAGTCAGGGCCCCAAGGCTCGCCGGTCTCGGGATTAATTGACGATGGCCCAGTCGTGCCATGACAGCCGCCAAGGTTATTAAGCGCGACGACAAAAAAGCGATCGGTGTCGATGACCTTGCCCGGGCCAATGGCGCTATCCCACCAGCCAGTTTTGGCCGTAGCTGGGTCTTCGCCCTCGTGAAAACCAGCGGCGTGATGATGCCCCGACAGTGCGTGGCAAATCAGCACCGCATTACTGGCGTCGGCATTCAGCGTGCCATACGTTTCATAGACCACATCATAGGTATTGAGAGTACGGCCACAGGCCAAATCTAAGGGCTCGGTGACGTGCAAATACTGCGGCGTCGCAACACCGACACTGCCTTCTGGGTAAATAAAAGCCTCTGTACTCATGGCGTCATCCATTAGCCTGCTAGCAGCATAAGAGCCTGCGGATACGCTGACTTCAAAAGGATTTCTATAATTTGAATGCCTAAAAAAGCAATGATTGGCGACAAATCTAAGCCGCCCAGGCTCGGCATTAGGCGACGGCATGGGCCGAGTATAATTTCTGCAATCTGCATTAGCGGCATCATCGCTGGACTCATACCGCCCGAAGCCATCGCTACCCAGCTTAAAATCACCATGCCCAAAATGACCCAGAAGAAGAAGTCAGCGGCGGCTAAAAGTAGGCTGAAAATCGCTGTAACCAAGAGCAAGCTCGGTGTCACCGCTTGGTCGGTCAAATGTGCAATAGCACTGAGCTGTACCAGCTTTATGATGACGATGAGCACAATCGCTGCCGTATCGAGACCGAAAATACTGGGGATAATGCGACGCAGCGGATGCAGCAATGGCGAGGTTACTTTCACCACAAACTGCGACATGGGATTGAAGAAGTCGGCGCCAGCAACCTGTAGCAATAAGCGTAGCCAGACCAATAAAATCAGCACACTGAACACCGTGTTTGCCAACAATAAGCCGATTTGGTTCATCGCATCCATTTACCGCACTCCTAATTCGTTAATTAATTGCTTGCCGCTCATGCGTTTCGTTCGTGAGCCAAAACCTAATGGCTTAATTCTATAGCCAAACTTTCACCGCGCTCGGCACAGGCACGCATAGCTTGCTCGACAATATCGGCCAAGCCAGCACGATCAAAGACGGCGACAGCTTGCTCTGTGGTGCCATTGGGCGAAGTCACGCGGCGGCGTAACTCTGCTGGACCAACATCGGCAGTAATCGCTATTTGCGCTGCACCTAATGCGGTTTGCAAGGCCAAATCACGGGCATCTTGCGGATCTAAGCCGAGCTTTACCCCGGCATTAATCATCGCTTCCATAAGATAGAAAAAATACGCTGGGCCAGACCCAGAAACGGCGGTGACGGCATCAATTTTGGCTTCAGTATCGACCCATAAGGCGATACCGACAGCCGCCAACACTTGTTCGGCTTGCTCGCGCTGCTCATGGCTAACGGCGGCATTGGCATACAAGCCCGTAGCACCCGCTTGCACCAGCGCCGGCGTGTTTGGCATGGCGCGAACGATGGCCGCATCACCACCCAACCATTGCGACAAGCTCTCGGCTGGGATGCCAGCAGCGATAGAAATAAATAGCGGCTTGGCCTGCTGAGCGGTCGTGGCCAAGGCTTGCGTAACGGCTTTCATGGCCTGCGGTTTAACTGCAAGCACGACGATATCAACATTGGCGACCAGAGCGGCGTTATCGGTGCCGGTGCTCAAGCCCCGCGCCGCATGAACGCTGAGCGCTGCTTCTGAAACATCGGTGAGCATCAGTGCCGTGGTGGGCCAACCTTTTGCTAATAGACCGCCGACTAAGGCCGAGGCCATATTGCCAGCGCCAATAAAACCAATGCGGGGAAACTGTGTCATGCGGTGGTTCCAACTGAAGAAATAGTAGGTCGCGCGCCAAAAATGGCGGTGCCAATGCGCACCCAAGTGCTACCGGCCGCGATGGCCTCAGCAAGGTCTGCGCTCATGCCCATGGATAAGCTGTCAAATGGTGCATCGGCGAGCCTTGGCAGTCTAGCGAGTATCGCGGCATGTGTCTTGGCTAGCGTAGCAAAAGCGCTGGTTTCGCCCGCTTTAGGAATGACCATCAGCCCGCGCAACCGCAGCCTTGGCAGCGCCATTACTGCCTCTACCAAGGCCGGCAATTCCGCCAAGCTACAGCCCGACTTGCTGTCTTCATCATCAATATTAACTTGTAGGCAAATATTCAAGGGCGGCAGCTCATCTGGGCGCTGATCATTCAAACGACGAGCGATTTTCAGGCGGTCAATACTGTGCACCCAGTCGAAATTGACGGCGACCTCGGCAGTTTTATTACTTTGTAATGGCCCGATTAAATGCCAGCAAATATCGCGGCCACGCAACTGCTGCATTTTCTCCAAAGCTTCTTGCACATAGTTTTCGCCAAAATCACGCTGGCCTGCGTCATTAAGCGCGGCAATAGCCTCGGCAGCATGAAATTTGCTGACTGCCAGCAGTTGCACAGCTTCTGCTTCATGGCCTGCCACTGCACTCGCTCGGCGCATTTCTATTAAGACCTGCCGCCAGCGTGAAATTAATTCGTCGGATGCGCTAGCGCGAGCTGAGTTCATGAGCCTAACTAAATATTGAGAGAGGTTTATTGTGGCCTAGCGCTGCGGGAGATGCCAATGGCCGAGATACCGAACTGGCTTGCGCAGGCATGGGCTTTAGCGAAAAGCCTTGGCGCGGCCGACTTACATGCCGTGAGTGGCGAGCGGCTGCGTTTTCGCCTGCATGGTGAATTGCGCTGCATAGATGATTTGCCATTCTGCCCGCCAACACCTTGGCCTGAGGTCCTGCCACTTTTTGGCTCTTTTTGTGGCGCGCTGACTAGCGCTGAAAGCAGCCTGACTCACTCAGAGCTGGGCCGAGCGCGGGCCAGTCTAGCGGCACATCAAGGCGGCTGGATGCTAGTCATGCGCCTGATTGCCGAACATATTCCAAGCATTGCTGATGTGCAGCTCAGCCGCCAACATGCCGACCTCGCACTCGCCAATCACGGCCTGCTGCTAGTCACTGGTGCAACTGGCTCAGGCAAGTCCAGCACACTCGCGGCATGGCTGGGGCATTGGCGCGAGCAACGGCGTGGTCATGTCATTAGCCTCGAAGATCCCATTGAGTTTGTGCACAGCAATAGCCCCGCGCTGGGCCTAGTCAATCAGCGCGAAATCGGCCGCGACTGCGCAAGCTTTGCCGATGGCCTGCGCGCCGCGTTGCGGCAAGACCCCGATGTGCTCTTGGTTGGCGAGTTACGCGATAGCGAAAGTGCGCGCTTGGCGTTGATGGCCGCTGAAACTGGGCATTTAGTGATGGCAACGCTGCACACGGCCAGCGCCGTTGGTGCGATTGATCGCCTACTCAGCTTATTTCCGGCGGATGAGCGCCAGTTAGCTCAGGCGCAATTGGCCGATACTTTGCGCGCAGTCATGGCGCAGCAGCTGATTTGGTCGGCTGAAACAACTGACCAGCTTGCATCGGCTAAGGCTTCAGCACCCCGAGCACATGCTTGTCGCGAAGTGCTCGTTGCCACACCTGCAGTGCGTCACTTAATTCGCGAACATCGTCTAGGTGACATCGAGCACATAATGCAAACCCATGCGTCATTGGGCATGCAAACCATGGCACAAGCCATGGCCGCATTACCCACTAAAGCTGCCTTATCGCGATAGTCCAAGTGCCGCAAAAACGGTATGAAGCACTTGCTGTACTGGCGACAAGATTGGCTCGAGTAACTGATCGACACGGAAAGTAACTTCGCGTGTTGCCGTCATCAGTAGCGCACTCAGTGCATTGCCTGGCAGCGCTGCACCCTCAGCAATTTCGGGGGAAGCTTGATCAAAAGGCAGTACGCCAGTGGTTAGGTTGCGCAGCAAGCGATTAACCGCGCCTAGCGCTGCATCATTAATAGCACTTGTTTGTACCGTACCCAGTGCGGCAATTAGTGAGGATGTATCCACTAACGCATTGGCGGCTAATCGTGCGCCACCACCCAGAACCGGAATATCGCCTACGCCTTGCTCAGCTGCCTCAGCAGCGGCAGCCAAACTGCGTGCCAGAGTCACCAAGGGAGCCACCACCGCACTTAAGTCTTGGCGCTCGCAGGCACTGGCCTGCCTCGGACTTGCGACGGCATTACGATATTGCGCCGTCATTGTAGGCATATCTTTAAATGCCGCAGGTAAGGTGGCATTAGCTGGAAATGTGGTGGCCAAGCGATCGCCTAACGCTTGCATGCGCGCTAAAACATCGCGCCCAGCAGCTTGCTGTAAGGCAGCTGCCGACTGCGGTTGGCGCGCAGAATCAGCACTGGCGCTGAGCACTACGTCGGCAATGTCTAGGCTAGCCAATGTCACCTGTGTCATTGCGGCCATAAGGGTTGCGGAAGAGTTATTGCCCTTAGTCCAAGGAGCTAGCCCTTGACTCAGTGCTGTCTGCATGGGGTCAAAAGGCCCTGGCGCAGCTATTAATGCCGAAGATCGATTGGCCGCCGGCTGGTTAGCCGCGGGCGCTAAATCGCTAGGCACGACCGTAGCTTGGCAATTATTTGCGGGCAGACCACTAAAGCCTGCCGACTC
>NZ_CEYEMI010000016.1:0-13610 GCF_982810325.1 Paraperlucidibaca sp. | reverse complement strand
AGCCACTGCAGGTCATGATCATGGCCATTGAAATACACATCGGCCTGATCGCAGACAGCCTCTTCCATGAAGTCTTTGTAGCGCTGACCTGCCAACACCGGCAATAGCGCGGCCTGCAAAGAAGGCGCCAGTGGGCTCGCCGTAGATTGCCCTGCTTGCCCAAACAGAAGGTCATCGTAGTTACCGGCGTTGCCATGCTCGCCATTTGATAAATAAGGGTGATGGGCGAAGGCAAACTTCATTCGAGCAGAGCTCTCTCGCATCCCCTGCTTCAGCCAATTAAGCTGGCGTAAACCATAAGTGCTGTAGCTGTACTCTGGCGAGGCGTCAGGAAAGCCGCCCGCCACTTGGTTTGAGTCAATAGCGAAAAAATGCAGCAGAGGCTTGGCCTTGGTACCGCCAGCAGTGAAATCGTAATAGCGAGAAGGCATTTGCCAACGTGGTGTTTTGCGTGGATTACTAGCATCTATGCCTGTCACATCGATAGGTGCATAGGTGTAGTCAACCTGGTTTTCGCCACGCGCATTACCAGCGCCATCTCCGCCGAAAAAAGCGCTGTTGTCATGATTTCCCGAGACCATGAAAAACGGCAGGTCATTGGGGAAGTTAAGGTAAGCGCGCTCAAACTTATCAAAGAATTGTGGGTCACTAGCAGAACGCGTGCCTTCCTCATAAATATTATCGCCTAGGCCAAGAACAAACTGACAACCTTGGCGAATCGCGGCGGCACGAGTAAGCGAGGCTTTCCCAGTCGCACGACCCTTAGCCTCGCAAACATCTGCCATTGCGGCGCCTACAGCCATCTGGCCATCAGAGCCTGAGCCAGCATCGCCCACCACTAAAAACCGTACGCGATTAGCATCTAGCGTTTCCGGTTGCACCTCGGGCGTAGTATCTGGATTATTGATATCTGGTGGCGTGGTACCTGGCCCCGCCAACTGCGCCGAACGACCACCCGATGAACCGCCACAAGCCACCAGAGTCGCAACTAGCAAACCCATGCTCACGAGTTGAAATTGCTTATTCATTATATTGCCTCCACTTGACTCGGCAGATGCTGAGTACCTGCCACAGGGCGCGGCCCCGTGTTTGATGAAATCAACCTATTAGTCCCCGATAACACCTGAAACTGCCGGCGCTTCGCTGTATTTTCTTCGCCAATCAACGCCTCATCGGTAATGCTTTTCGCATAGCGCCATTCAGCCACCATGCGCTCGGGCGTAACATCCACCACGATAAAGCCCTTACTTTTTAGCTCGGTATATTTGATATGAGGATTAGCCAACGGCAAAGCCACACTCACGACCTCCGCCACACCCTCAGGGAAGCCAGGTGATGTTACCGATGGCGCCACCAACTCAACGCCAAAGGGTTTCTCAAAGCCACCACCAATAAGCAGCGCTGGATTCTCATATAGCTCCATGGCCCAGCTGGTATGGATATCACCTGTTAATACGACTAGATTTTCCATGCCGATAGCACGAATAAAGTTGCGAAGGCGATCTCGCTCAGCGACATAACCATCCCACTGATCTAGATTGACAGCGATTAGGTTGCCCAAGACTTTTTGACCAAGCAGCTGAATCTGAGGCAACTCCACTAAATTCAGCTGACCAAACATGATTTGCTGACCTAAGAAGGTCCAGCGCGCACCTTGGTTTTTCGCTTCTAATAGCTGCAGCTGAAGCCATTGTCTTTGGCTGTCGCCTAAAAGTGAGCGATTTGCATCGAAACGAGAAGGGTCAACTGCCGGAATGGCCGCTTGTTTATCACGCCCAATAATTCGCGTATCCAACATAATAATGTCGAGCAAGTCGCCAACACGCAGACGACGATAAATCACCTCACGCGGGTCAGGACGCAGGCTTTCTGGTAAGCGATCAAACTGCTCACGTAAAGGCATCCAGTTAAAATAGGCTCGAATCGCATGGCCTTTACGCTCTTCGTAAACACCTTCGGAACCTTCCGTGTGATTTTCCGCGCCAGAGCGATAACTATCGTTAGCGATTTCGTGGTCATCCCAGACTGGAATCATTGCAAATGATGCATGCAGCTTCTGCAGTTCCGGGTCGCGCTTATATTGCGCATGACGCAAGACATAGTCTTGTTGCGTCAGCATTTCTGTCGCCGGCTCAGGAGTACGCGAAATGCCATTGCGCGTGAGTGCAGAGCCATCGCCGTACTCATCCTCACCATATTCGTAGAGGTAATCGCCAAGATGCACGACAAAATCAAGATCATCTTGCTTATTAATCAGCTCATAAACGCTAAAAAAACCAGCGGGCAAATTCGCACAGCTCGTCACGGCAAAGCGAGCCTGTGACACTGGCGCAAGCGGCATTGTGCGACCACGACCGATGCGTGACGCCTGGCTACCGGCGTAGAAGCGATAGTAAATAAATTGCCCAGCTGGCAAGCGGTGCAACTGACCTTCGGTGAACACCGCGTCGGCATAGGCAGCGGCATTACCTAGATCGATCTTAACCGTGAAGTCTCGTGCGCGATGCGCTAGAAATGTGCCCAAGCGCTGCACGCGCGTTTCATCAGCAAAGGCCTCTTCGACATCAGCATCAGCCAAGCGCTTAGCTGAAATGATATAGGCCAGTGTTACTGGCACCCATTCCACAGCATCAGATGAAGGCGTAATCGCAGTCCATACAATCAAGCTATCCGCGGTTGGGTCGCCACTTGCAACGCCATGCTCGAAGGCTCGCTCGGGCATTAATAAAGTGTCTGTCTCGGCGCTACTCAAATGCTCCGCAGTCGTTTCGGGCGCACCTATTCCTGAGCTTCCGCCGCCACAAGCAACCAAGCTCGAGAGACTGACCCCAACGGCCACACTACGACCAATAAATTGACGACGACGCATACCTAAACCCTCTCCAGCTAATAGGCGAGAGAGGCTAGCGTGACATCATGACACTTTGACTAAAGCAGATGAAAAGAGCGCTGAGTACTTGCTTAAACGCTCTCTATTACTCGACCACTGAGTGTTTGCCCAGCAAATAGGCTATTGCGGCCTACCGACTGCCAGTTGGCATCGCAGGCTTGCCAACTGAGTAAAGGATCAATAACCACAGCTCCGCTGGCCAAGCTCAAGCTACCAATTGGCTGAGCAATAACGCCTGCCGGTGCACTGGTCAGTGCCTCAATCAAACGCTGCTCGGTCAAATCGCCATTGGTCACTAAACGCAGGCCCAGCGGCAACACCGTCTCCAGCGTCGACATGCCGGGCAACGCCTCGGCAAACGGTGCTAGTTTCGCCGAAGCATTTAGTGGCTGGTGATCAGAGCAAATGGCATCAATCACACCATCACGCACACCAGCAATAAGCGCCAAACGGTCGCTTTCGCGGCGCAATGGCGGCCGCACATGCGCCATGGCATTGAAACCATCGATAGCCATCTCGGTCAGATGCAGCTGGTGCATAGAAACATCGGCGGTGATCGGCAAGCCTCTGGCTTTGGCGTTGCGAATCAGCTCGACCGAGGCTGCGCAAGAGAGCTGGCCGATGTGCGCGCGCACGCCCGTTTGCTCAACTAGCAAGATGGCTGTCGCTAAAGCAACGGTCTCAGCCGTATCAGGAATGCCGGTTAGACCCATGCGCGAGGCCATAAAGCCATCGTGAGCACTGCCTTTGGCTAATGACGGCTCTTCGAGCGAAAAAAACACCGTCATGTCCATGCTGCTCGCGTACTCCAGGCAGCGTAGCAAAGTCTCTGTGCTGGCCAATGGATTGCGCGCTTGGCTGACGCCAACGCATCCCGCCGCTTTCAAGCCGCCCATGCCTGCGAGCGCACTGCCTTCGAGGCCACGCGTCATAGCGCCAAGAGGATAGACTTTGGCAAAACCAGCAGCATGAGCTTTCTCAATGACTTGTGCCGCTAAAGCGCCATGATCAATCACCGGGTTAGTATCTGGCGGCATCACCACATGGCCGAAGCCACCAGCACGCGCCGCGCGCGTTTCGCTGGCGATAGTGCCGTGCTTTTTCGGGCCAGGCTCGCGTAATCGCGCACAAAGGTCGACAAACGCAGGCGTCAGCCACAGGCCTTTGCCATCACGAACCTCAATGGAGGAATCACTTAACGCGGCCTCGCCTAAAATTGTCGGCTCACCGGCACAGATGCGAGCATCCGTAACGAGATCCAAGCCTTGAGCCGGATCAATAACGCGAATGCCGCGATACGCAATTGCTATGCTCATGGCGCAACCTCCGCCGCACGATCGGCATCTTGTCCGTCCATTGCCATTGCTAACACCGCCATACGCACCGCGATACCGTAATTAACTTGCTTAAGAATCAGCGATTGTGGGCCATCGGCCAACTCAGACTCAATTTCTACGCCGCGATTTATCGGGCCTGGATGCATTACTAAAACATTCGGCTTGGCCACTTTCAGGCGCTCGCGGGTTAGACCATACATGCTGTAAAACTCACTACTGCCGGGCAATAAGGCCGACTCCATGCGCTCGTTTTGTACGCGTAGCGCGATGGCGACATCGACATCCTTCAAGCCTGCGCCAAGGTCTTCAAAGACACTAACGCCAAGCTCTTCAAAGTCGCGAGGCAGCAAGGTGCGTGGGCCAATGACGCGAATCTCTTTTGCATCCAAAGTTTGCAAGGCGTGAATTTCCGAGCGCGCCACACGCGAGTGACGAATATCGCCAATGATGGCCACAGTAAGGCCGGCAAAATCGCCGGCGTGGCGGCGAATCGTGAGCATATCGAGCATCGCCTGAGTCGGATGCGCATGACGGCCATCGCCCGCGTTAATGATCGCGATGCGCGGCGTGACTTGGCTGGCAACAAAGTGCGCCGCGCCTGATGCGCCGTGACGCACCACGAAAATATCGGCGGTCATTGCCTCTAAGTTCCATAGCATGTCGCGCAGGGTTTCGCCTTTGCTAGTCGAGCTTTTTGAAATATCAATATTGAGAACATCGGCAGACAGCCGTTTTGCCGCCACCTCAAAGGTGGTGCGAGTACGCGTCGAAGGCTCAAAAAATAGGTTCATCACCGTGCGGCCGGCGAGCAGCGGCTCGTTGCGAATGCCGCCGTTGCCATCGAGAAAGCTATCGGCTCGATCTAAAATAGCGGTAAGTATTTCGCGCGAGAGCCCTTCCGTGCTCAAAAAATGCTTTAAATCACCTTGGCTATTAAGCTGAAGGCGACTGGCCTGATGAGCGTGAGACTGATGCATATGCGCGGTTCCCGAAGTGGCGTTGGCCAAGGCGTTGCGCATTGTAACGCGCAGCCGCACTTGACCCAAGCACCATCGTCGAGATGATTCAGCTTAGAAGCGATAGCCCATGTTTAAGCTGTAAACCATTGGGTCGATATGAACATCACCAATATCAACACCACCTAACTTTGCTGTGGTATCGATGTCGATATAGCGAGCATCAAAGCCTACTCGCCACTGTTGATTTAGCGGTACATCAACACCTATTTGAGCGGCAACACCAAAAGAATCTTTAAGCTTAACGCCGCCTAACTTCTCATCCATGAAAAAAGTGTAGTTCGCGCCAACACCGACAAATGGCTGAATCGCAGCATCGGGCAAGAAGTGGTATTGCAAAGATACCGTTGGCGGCAAGTGCTTGGTGCTACCCGCATGCACACCACCTATCGAAATATCATGCTCAAAAGGTAAAGCGCCCAGCACGTCTACGGCGATATTCGGGCTAAAGAAATACGCCACATTCAGGCTTGGTCCGACCTGCCTATCCACGGCTACCCCGCCACCAAGCGAGCCATTATTGGATTTTGGCTCAACTTGGCTAATGCCTGCGCGCACTAGCCAAGGGCTATCGACAGCAGCTTGCGCTGCAGGCATGAACGCTAACGAGCACGCACTAAGTGCCAACAAACACTTAAGCGCTGGTAAGAAATTTCCACGAGTATTTTGAGCTTTCATGATCTGCCTCTATGCGACCCACGCCAGCGGCTAGGCGCTAGCGGAGTAGGTTGAGCGCTGCTTTATTCACAGCACGAGGCATTGTTGGCTTTATTTAAGATGCAGTTTTTGTCGCACATCAAATTTTCTAGCGTTAGCTAAATTTGGTTACTCCGGCATTACGGGAGGGCTAATCGCTAATTTTCTGGTATCACTAGCGCATCGATCTTTAACTATGCTTTCGGAAGCTTGCCATGATCAATATATCTGCTCCTTTCTCAGCACCCAACGCTTTGGCTGAGCCAGACTATCGAGGACTGATCGAAGCAGCAGGAAACTTAATTTACACACTCGATTTGGATGGCCGTTTTACATATGTAAATACCGCTAGCCATAACATTCTGGAGTACTCACCAGAGTCATTAATTGGTCGCCACTTTGATACTTTATTAACTAAAGCAAGCAAGCTTATTGCACGCGGCCACTTTAGCCGTGGAATTGCTGGAGATAATCGATATCCATTTTTTGAGGTAGAGGCGATTACCAGCACTGGTGTCAGTAGGTTTTTAGAAATACGCGCAGCAAGCTTATATAAAGGAGCTCAGCTAATAGGGCGACAAGGCATTGCCCGTGATATTGGCGAGCTCAAAACCCTACAAGCAAGCCTATCTGAGCGCTCACAACGTATCTCCTTATTAGAAAATCAAGCGCGAATCGCGATGACGCTCTATACCCGACTCACCACATTTGCACTCGAATCCGAGGCCGACGTACAAGCTTTAGAGCAAAGCCAAAAAGCACTTAGGCATGCCGAAGCAGAACGCTTGGGCCTATCGGAAAGCGACTTGGAGATCGTGGCTTTATTAGCAAATGGTCACTCTAATCGCGAAATAGCTACCGCCATTTTTCGTAGCGAAAATACAGTTAAAGATCGCCTTAAAAAGCTGATGCAATGTCTCGGTGCCCGCCGCCGTGCCGAAGTTGTCGCTACGGCTGCTCGCCTCGGCCTCATCAACTACCCATAGCACACCTGTTTGGGTAAAAAATTACCCCCGTATGGGTGATTGTTAAATAACGTGCAGGAGGCAAACTGCTAGGCATTAGCAAACAATAAAAATAAAAGGCTGCCCTATGCAACGTCGTACCTTTATTCAAGCCGGAGCTGGTCTCGCTGTAGGTCCAATTTTAGGTGGATGCAGTGATGATCAAAAAAGCATCAGCAATAGCCCAAGCAGTCGCACAGGCTATCAGCCAAAGGCAGCTAGACTACAAAGCCTAGTTGAGAAAATGGTCTCGTTTGGGCCTCGCTTAACTGGATCAGACAGTCACAAGCGCTTTATCGACTATCTTGAACAAGAATTTCAAGCGCTTGGGCTAAGCACTCAGCGTGACCCATACTTCTTAACTCTATGGGAAGCTCAGAGGAAAGCGCTAAGCCTTAAAACATCTAACGGTGATATCGACATTCCTGTAGATGCGTATTACCCACGCTCAGGCCCTACCGGCGAGGAAGGGGTCACAGGCCCTCTCGTATACGTGGGCGCACCGCTGCAATATTTGAGCTTAGATCTCACCGACGTAGCATCGCAGCAAGCCATGTTGAGCTCACTCTTAACGCAACTACCGTCTACCATTAGCGGCTTACTTGCTAGTCTCGGTAGCGGTGGAGTTAAAGATGCCATTGCAATAGTTGAGCTACCACTACTACCCGCTGTTGCAGGCATTTTTTATCCCTTTTTAACGTATAAAAATGATGACGACTTCAGCATTAACCCGCTCACCGACTACAAGCGCGCCTGGCTAACTAGCCTAGCGACTATGGCTCCTATTGTTGAGACCATGAAAGCAGCTGGTGCTAAAGGCGTTATTTTTGCCTTCGATAGCTCGGCAGAAAATACGGCCGGACAATATTTACCTTTTCTTTCTGGCCCTAGCGAAATCCCAGCACTGATAGTCAATCGCGATACTAGCAACCAACTCAGAGCCCTCGCTGGGAAGGCAGAAGCCACACTGACGTTAACAGCCTCTGTGCGCGAAAATGTCCAAACTGACACATTAGTTGCCATATTGCCCGGCGTCAGCGATGAGAACATCATCGTCAATACTCATACCGACGGACAAAATGCCTTTGAGGAAAATGGTGCTGTAGCCTGCCTAGAGGTGGCTCGTCACTACGCCAGCCTACCGCTGAGTATGCGCCCTAGAACATTGGTGTTTAGTTTAGTAACTGGCCATATGGCACCTCATATGCCTCAAGCCAATGGCTTCATCGAGTCGCATCCCGACATCATGGCAAAAGCTACCGCTGCCGTGACACTTGAGCATCTTGGAGCGCGCGAATGGCTGGACGATGCCACTGGCTATCACGCCACAGGACGCCCAGAAATCGCCGCCTTATTTCATTCAACAACGCCAATAGGCCTTGCGGCCATTCAATCCATGCGAGCAACAAAGCTGCAACGACTACTGCTATGTCGACCAATAGGCGTGATTTTCTTTGGCGTCGGCGCACCATTCCATTTGGCGGGCATTCCTTGCCTTGCCTACATCACAGGACCGCATTACCTGCTGGCCATTGAGCCAGATGACGGAATGGCACGCTTTGATGCCGTACGTATGGAGGAGGAAATGGATTTGGCGCTAGATATGCTGCATCGCATAGAGACTATCCCTGCCCTGCTACTCAAGGCAGGAGACAGTGCTGTACTAGGTGCTCTGCCGCTACCGGCGCTTTAATAATGTTAATGCTGCGCATTAAGTACAGAGTTACGGCCGCCCAGGTGGCTGACGCTTTGGCGGCGGAGTCGGTGGTCGCATCGGATTAATGAACAGGCGCAGATAGCGCCCGACCCACTTGATGTACTCCCAAACTTTCAGCCAATGCTCATTGTCGCGCTCGCTATCGAGCAGGCTAATGTCTGGTGGAGTACCGAGCAATTCAGAAAGCTGAGCCGCTAGAGCCTCGCGCGCTTCAGGTGCTAAGCGAGGCAGTTGCGCATAGGCGGTTTTATCGCCCAAATGAAAAGCTAAATAGCGCCGACCGGTGACTTCGTAAAGCATATCCCAGCGCGTAACGTCAGCTAGCGGCACCGAAGTTTCTGCACGCAACCCGCCGGGCTTAATGACCAATGCTTCACCCACGACACTCAGCTTCATACGCGCAGCCAATTCGGAGACTCAAACCATGAAGCCACGATCAAGCAGGCTGCGGTGGAGTCTAGTGAAGGTAGTCGCCCACCGCGACGCTCATGGACATCGCTAAGCGTTTCGCGGGCGCCGCGAGTGGTCAGGCGCTCATCTTGACGATACACCGGCAACGCCGGATAGCGTGCGGCTAAGCGCCGAGCAAATTTCAGTGCGCGATGGCCAATTTCTGACGCCGTGCCATCCATGTTTAATGGATTGCCGACTAATAAAGCGACCGGCCGCCAATCACTGATTAAGGCATCGATCACTGCCCAATCAGGTATGCCATCTCGCGCGGAAATAGGCTCTTGCGGCGACCCTGTGCCAGTAAGCGCAAGCCCGCCAGCAACGCCAATACGTTTAGTTCCAAAATCGAATGCAAGCAGGCGCTCGGGTAAAGACTTAGGTTTAGTGAGCGCCTCATAGCCATCAACAGACGTGCTCATATCAGGCATGGCCAACCTCATTCGACAGTAAGCGCCAATCTAGCCCTAGCGCGTTAATCGCTGCTTCCCAGCGCGCCTCATAGGGCAGCTCAAACAGTACATCGGTCGATGCCTGAGAGGTTAGCCACATATTGTCCGCCAACTCCTCTTCGAGCTGACCGGGCTGCCATCCGGCATAACCCAAGGACACAATATAGTCTGCTGGCCCATGGCCTTGCGAAATGGCATCGAGCACATCGCGCGAATGAGTGACGGCAATGGATTCACTGCTGTGCAAGGTAGAGGTCCATGGGCCGTGGCCGTGATGCAGCACAAAGCCGAGTTCGGGATGCACTGGGCCGCCCACCAACACCGGTTGTTCAGGGCGCGATAATGGCTTTAATGCCGGCAAGCGAATTTCGCTGAGCAAGCTGTCAAAAAGCACTTCGCTGGGATGATTAACGATAAGGCCAGCGGCACCATCTTCATCGTGGCGAAAAATATAAATGACCGCGCGGCCAAACATGCCGTCGTCGAGCTCGGGCATGGCGACTAAAAACTGATTGGTGAGATCGACACTTTCTGACTTCATGCCTTCACTATGGGGTCGCTCGTCGACGCTTACAAGAGGCAAACTATTGCGTCGTTTTCAGACCGCCTGCGAAGCGCCATGTGCGAATAACCTGTAGCACATCGACCTGACCTTGCTGCGCAGCAGGAAAAGCCTCAAATGGTTGAGCTTGGCGCACAGAATCTTTCGCTGCCGCATCGAGCACGCGAATACCGGAAGACTTCAGCACATCCACGCGTTGCACGCGGCCATTGGGTAAGAGTGCGACCAATAAACGTACCTCACCCTCCAGTTTTTTGGCGCGCGCTTGAGCGGGGTAATTGGCATTACCCGCTGCTTCAATTTTGATTCGGAAGCTTTCCAGATACGCCGCCCAGACATTGGCCTTCGCGCTCACCGCCGTTATCGTCTCCACGCGCGGGCGCTTGGCATAGGCCTGTCGACGAGCCGATAAACGCGCCTCCAATGCGGCAATTTCGCTATCGCGCTGACTTTGGGCGTCATCTTCGGCAACTTGCGGCTTAGCTAGCGCTGGCTTGGCAGCATCCGCTAAAGGCGTTTGCATTTGCTCTGGCGAGGTAATGCTGCTCACAATCATGGCTTCAGGCGTTAATAGCGCAGCCTCTTGCTCTGCTTTTTTACGCTTAGCATCGGCCTCACCCGGCAGCAGCGTGCGCTCGCGCGTGCTGAGTAATTGCGCGGTCATTTCAGTGCCACTGCCTTGCTGATCGGCTTGAGCAATAAAGTCAGCCTTTTGGGGCGCCTCAATGCTTTGCGCCGGCACAAGCGTGACCTCTAACGAGGTCGCAGCCTGTGCTTTTGGCGGCACAAAACGAATGCCAAAAAGCAATAAGGCATGCAGCAGTAAAGCCAAAACGACTGTAAAGGTCAGCCTATCGGCCGGGGTGACAACCGCTGCACTCATAGGCCGCAGTGCACCTGGTGTTGAGCTGATGAGCGTTGCTCCACGCGCACTTCCACTGCCTCGATGAGTTTGTCGGCGATGCCATAGCCATAGGCAGCATCGATTTCGCGAATGCAGGTTGGGCTAGTGACATTGACCTCGGTGAGGTATTCGCCAATGACATCGAGGCCGACAAAAAGCAGGCCGCGTTTCTTCAGCTCAGGGCCAACGCGCTTAGCGATGCGTAGCTCGTGCTCGTTGATCGGGCGCGCTTCACCACGCCCGCCAGCCGCTAAGTTGCCGCGAATTTCATCGCCTTGCGGGATGCGCGCGAGCACAAACGGCACTGGCTCGCCATCGATCATCAGCACGCGCTTGTCGCCATCTTTGATTTCAGGGATATAGCGCTGCGCCATGATCGGGCGCCGGCCCAAGTCAGTGAGCATCTCCAACGTAGAGCCGATATTGGAGCCGCCAGCGATGAGACGAAAAATGCCAGAGCCGCCCATGCCATCGAGCGGCTTCACTATCACATCTTTTTCTGCCGCAATGAACGCGCGCAACTCGCTAGCACGCGAACTCACTACAGTCGACACCATGCAATCGGCAAAGGTGGTGGCAAAGAGCTTTTCATTGCAGTCGCGCAAAGCTTGCGGGCGGTTAATCACCACCACACCAGCCTGTTCAGCGCGCTCGAGCAAATACGTGGCGTAAATAAAATTCATATCGAATGGCGGGTCTTTGCGCATCAGCAATGCATCGATACGTGCCAGCGGTTGCTCAACCCATTCGCCTAACTCAAACCAATGTTCAGGATCTTCAAACACTTGCAATGGCGCCATGCGTGCCCAGGTCTCACCTGCACGCAGCGACAGGCCATCGGGCTCGATATACCAAAGGCTGTGGCCACGCTTAGCGGCAGCCCAAAGCATGGCCAGCGTTGAGTCTTTTTTATAGGTGACGTTCGCGATCGGGTCCATCAATACGGCTAATTGCATGGCGTACTCCTAGAAATTTAGTGCGCCTCGACAGGCGAGTTACGCTGCAGTAATTGTGCGCTTATGCCACCACGCCATATTGCTCACGGTAGGTGCGCATGGCATCGAGATGCTCAGCGTACTGTCCTGTTTGCTCAATGTAAGCGATGATTTCTTCAAACTTAATAATCGATACCACAGGGATATCGAAGTCACGCTCGACCTCTTGAATGGCCGATAGCAGGCCATTGCCACGCTCTTGCCGATCAACCGCGACCAACACGCCAACCGCAGTTGCGCGCATTTCTTTTACCAATGTCATGACTTCGCGAATGGCTGTGCCTGCAGTGATCACATCATCAATAATGAGCACGCGACCGGCCAATGCTGAGCCAACAATCGTGCCGCCCTCACCGTGTGCTTTGGCTTCTTTGCGATTAAAGCACCAGGGCATATCGCGGCCGAAATGCTCGGACAGCTGCACGGCAGTGGCCGATGCAATAGGAATGCCTTTGTAGGCTGGGCCAAACAGCACATCGGCATCGAGCTGGTTATCTACGATAGCGGCGGCATAAAATTGACCCAGAGCCGCTAAGCGTTTGCCGGTATTAAACAGCCCGGCATTGAAGAAATACGGCGACTGCCGACCAGATTTCAGTGTAAAACTGCCAAAACGTAATACCCCTTGATTAAGGGCAAATTCGATAAACTCACGTTGATACTCGCGCATAGAAAGCCTGCTGCATTTGTCGCTTGAAAGTGCGCCATGATAGCGTGAGAGCAAGCAAAATGGGCACAAACAATGACAACAAAGCCACAAGCACATCGACTCGCAGGCCTTGCCAGTCTCGCTGGCACCACCATTGAGTGGTATGACTTTTTCCTTTATGGCACTGCTGCCGCACTGGTTTTCAATAAGTTATTTTTTCCCGAAATGGATCCGCTCAGCGGCCTCTTCGCGGCCTTTGCCACCTATGCCGTAGGCTTTATTGGTCGCCCACTCGGCGGCGTCATTTTTGGGCACTTTGGCGATCGAGTTGGGCGTAAGTCCATGCTCATCCTGACCTTGCTAATGATGGGCATCCCGACCATTGCCATTGGCCTAATTCCCACTCACGAGATGATTGGCTACTGGGCGGCCGGCCTGCTGGTTTTACTGCGTTTTATGCAGGGCGTGGCCGTCGGTGGAGAATGGGGCGGCGCCGTATTAATGGCCGTGGAGCATGCGCCAGAAGGCCGCAAAGGCTTCTATGGCAGCTTGCCGCAAACTGGCGTGGGCGCAGGCTTAGTGCTATCTAGTTTAGCCATGGGTGCAGTGTCATTGCTGCCCGAGGAAGATCTGATGAGTTGGGGTTGGCGCCTACCATTTTTGGCGAGCGTAGTGCTTCTTGGCGTGGGCTGGATCATTCGCGCAAAAGTGCCGGAATCACCCGAATTTGCAGCGCAGCTCGCGAAAGCCGAGCCCGTAAAAGCACCATTAAAAGTGGTCTGGCGCTCACATAGAGCGGCGGTGCTCAATATTGTTGGCGCGCGCATGGCAGAAAATGCGTGGTTTTATTTAGCCGCCACTTTTGCCCTCGCCTACGCAACAGGCGAAGGCGGGCTGCCACGCAGCGACGTGCTTTCCGCCATTACCGCCGGCGCCGT
>NZ_CEYEMI010000015.1:39848-55645 GCF_982810325.1 Paraperlucidibaca sp. | reverse complement strand
GACATCCAGCGTAAGACCCTCGGCAATCACTCGCTTACTGAGCATGAACTCTTGTGGCCTATTCACGCAGTCGGCGGCAATCAACTTGCCTGCCTGAAAGTAAAACGCGGCGAAGCTTCGGCCAGTCTCTTTATCGCCGCGAATGACTAGCTGATCGTAGCCTAGGCTAAGGCCGGCAATTTGCAGCTTTAGATCATATTGATCAGACCAAAACCACGGCAGGTTTTTGTGCTCTTTGCTCAACCCACACATCGTTGCTGCGGCCACTTTGCCTTGCTCACCGGCATTGGGCACAGACTCAAGGCGCATGCGGCGCTGATAGATTCGATTGAAATGATTGGCGCAGTCGCCAGCAGCAACTATCGATGGATCATTGGTGCGGCAAAACTCATCGACAATAATGCCGTTTTCCACGGCAATGTCAGCCGCTTCCGCAAGCTCAACATTGGCGATAACACCAACGCCAATGACCACGATATCGGCAGGAAAAATAGCGCCGTTGCCGCACAGCACACCTTCCACTAGGCCATCGCCAAGCAAGCTCATAACCGATACACCGGTATGAATTTGCACACCTTCTTCGCTGTGCACGCGGGCGTAAAATGCCGACAACTCAGGCGCGGTTACACGCTGCAAAATGCGCTCAGCCATCTCCAGCACAACCACCTGTAGGCCTTGTTTACGCAGCGATGCCGCGGTCTCTAAACCAATATAGCCACCGCCAATAATCACGGCAGTTTTGGCCTGAGCCAGCTCGGCTTGAATGCCTTCGACATCGGCAATATTGCGCAGGTAATGCACACCTTTGAGCTCGCTACCGGGCAACTCAACTCGCCTCACGCGAGCACCCATGCACAGAGCCAACTTGTCATAGGCCAACTCTGCGCCATCACTCAAGGTGATGGTTTGGTGCTGCCTATCGATCGCCGTTACACGGCCTTGGCGAAACTTAATATCATTTTTTTCATAAAATGATATTGGACGAATCGCCAACTCGGCAGTGGTTTTATCGCCTGCCAAAAACGTCTTCGACAGCGGCGGCCGATGATAGGGCAGATGCGGCTCCTCCCCTATCAGCACGATATCGCCATCCCAGCCCTCTTGGCGCAGGCTAGTGACTACTTGCGCACCAGCATGACTGGCACCAATAATAAGGGCTGTTTTTTTCATGATGGCCTGCCTTATTTTTTCGCGGTCAGCGTGACCATCATCTTCGAGTAACCACGGACAAAGTTAGACTGCACGCGCTCGGGTTCAGATAGCATTTTGATATCGTCGAAGCGTGCCAACAACTCTTCCCAAAGGATGCGAATCTGCATTTCAGCCAAACGGTTGCCCATGCAGCGATGTATCCCAAAACCAAATGACAGATGACTACGTGCATTTTTTCTATCGATGATGAAGTCATCTGGGCGCTCGATCATGCGCTCATCGCGGTTGCCAGAGGCATACCACATGAGGACTTTATCGCCCTTCTTGATTAGCTGACCATTCAGCAAAACATCCTGTGTCGCGACGCGGCGCATATAAGCCAGCGGGGTTTGCCAACGAATAATTTCCGAAACCATATTGGGGATAAGGCTGTGGTCAGCTTTCAGCTTGGCAAACTCATCGGGGAAGCGATTCATGCCTAAAATGCCACCGGTCATGGAGTTTCGTGTGGTGTCGTTACCACCAACAATGAGCAGCGCGAGGTTGCCAATAAACTCCATCGGGCGACGCACCAAATCTTTAGTTGCTTCGTTGGATTGCAGCAGGCTGATCAAGTCGAAACCACCCTCGCCACCCGCAGCTTTTATGGCTGCCTTGGCATGCCAAAGCTCTGAAAACTGTTTGGCCATATCGGCAACACCAATAAAGGTCTCGTCCATATCTGCTGGACCGCCAGTTGTTTCAGGGCTGCCAGCGGCTAAGTCTGACCAATAGACTAATTTACGGCGACGCTCATAAGGGAAGTCAAATAAAGTTGCGAGCATGCGTGCAGTCAGTTCAACAGATACTTCCTCAACCCAATCAAAGGGCACACCAACCGGCAAGTTATCCAAAACATCCTGAGTACGGGTGCGAATTAAAGCTTCCATCTCCTTCAGGTTTTTCGGTGCCACTACGCCCTGAACGGCCTGCCGCTGCAAGTCATGCTTAGGCGGATCCATGGCAATAAACATTTCAACCTCTAGCCCCTCCGGTGCATCACCCAGCAAAATTACCGGCTCAGAAGAGAACAACTCATGGTTTTTATCGACGAATAAAATGTCTTCATAACGCATCACCGACCAAAATGGGCCAAATGCGCTTTTCTTCTGGAAATGCACAGGCGCTTCATCACGCAGGCGCTTGTAATAAGACTGCCAGCGATCTTGCTTGTATAAAAACGGGTTGCTTAGATCAATATCTTCGAGCGCTAGTGTCGACACATCGGGAATCGGCGTTTCCACAAAACCAGGGAAACCCTTCGCGTTGGTGACGCGCTTTTTGGCTTTCTGAAATAGGTGCATGCCCTTCACTTGTAAGTGAATTGGCACGAGGGCACTTGCTCTATCGATGACTGAGGTTATAAGCGTCATAGTTTTTTCCTAGCAATACGTAAGGTGATTTACATTTGATATTCAGGAAGATGCAGGACCATGCCGGCCATGGCATCGGACACCTGGATCTGACAGGAAAGGCGCGAGGTGACGGCCTTCTCTGGCGTCATATCGAGCATTTGCAACTCATCGGCGCTAGCGCTACCGGTTGCCCCAATCCATTTAGCATCCACGATGACGTGGCAAGTGCCGCAAGCGCAGGCGCCGCCGCAGTCGGCATCGATGCCGGGCACGCCATTGTCCATGGCTATCTGCATGAGCGACTTACCTGTCTCAAGTTCTACTTCATGCTGTGTTCCATCATGCTCAACAAACGTAATGCTACCCATGAGTTCATCTCCGATAATAATGACTGCACTTGGCGTGATGCCGCTGCTGCAGAAAATCCACGCGTACACTTAGAAATCTCAGATTAGGTGGATCTGCCGCAGTGCGTGAGGTCATTTCTTGACAACACAGGGTCATTTCAAGACAATTTGTGCCAAATAAGCGGCCTAGAGCTGCGCTTCATAAACATCCACACGAGCAAAGCACAAGACATGGATACGCCAAATATTCCATCCAACTATTCACGCTTAATTGGCCGCGAATTAGAGCTACAAGTGCGCGACCTGCCCAAATTGCTGAAGTTCACGCAGCTCAGCGGCGAGCAACTTATGCAGGAAGACACACTCCTAACCAGTCGCCAGCAAATTCAAATTCTCGAAAATGGCTTACAACTCTCGGAGCATGAAGCTTTTGGTTTACGCCTGGGCAAGCGCCTAACGCCATCAACTCATGGCGCCATGGGCTTTTTAGCGAGCAGTAGCCCCAATCTGCTCATGGCGCTAAAGGCGTTTCAAGCATTTTTGCCAACACGCATCAGCTTTGCTCGCCTCACGTTAGACAGCAGCGCATCTTGGCTAGAGTGTCATATCTACTTTGATGCCGAGCTCAGCCCTGAAGTGCATCGCGCACTATCGGAAACCTGCGCAGTGGTATTTTTCGAATGCGCAGAATTTATTATCGGGCGGCCATTAACAGAAGCACACCTCAGCTTTATGCATAAGCAGCCCGCCTACGTCGAACACTATGCGGACTATTTAGCCGGCAGCTATGAGTTTTCAGCGCCTCACTTGCGCGTAAAAATACCCATGGCGGCCTGTCATATTCCCAATGCATCAGCCAACCACGACAGCTATGCCCTGGCCATGCAGCAGTGCGAAAAAATGCTCGCGCAACTGAACTCGCAAAAGCACAGCTTCACTTACCAAGTGCAAAAAATGATGCTGTCACACCCATTAGGCACGCTCAGTGAAGAAGACGCCGCCGCCACTTTATTTATGAGTAAGCGCACGCTCGCTCGGCGACTAGAGCAAGAAGGTACGGCTTATCGGCAAGTACGAGATAGGATCTTGGCGCAGCAAGCCAGCAGCTATTTGCGTAACAGCGACATTTCAATCGATGCCATTGCCGCCCTACTGAACTACCACGACAACGCGAACTTTCGTCGCGCATTTAAGCGCTGGTTTCAGGTCTCGCCGAATGAGTATCGCCAGCAAGTGACGAAGTAGCATCTGAGAGATTTTAGTGCGACCGAATAAATGCAGCAATCTCATCCAGTGCTAGGTTGGCATCTTCAATGAATGCACTAAACATTTGGAAGTTATGCCACATGCCAGGATAAATGTGGCATTGCGCCTCAACCCCAGCCTCGCTCGCATATCGCGCGAGGCGCCGCGCATCATCCAGCAAAATTTCCTCGCTACCGGCTTGCACCAACATCGGAGGCAAGTTACGCAAACTACCAAATAATGGCGATACACGAGGGTCGCTAGCAGAAATATCGCCGCGATAGCTATCTCCGCCACGACGCAATGCATGCGCTGTCACCATGGGGTCGCGCCCTGCCATCTGGGTGACCGATGGCAAGCTCAAAGTAATATCAACATATGGCGAAATCATCAGTAGTGCGGCAGGCAACGCTTGTGAGCGATCGCGTAATGTCTGTGCCATCGATAAGATAATTGCGCAGCCACCAGAATCGCCACCAAAACTAATTTGGCTAGGAAGCCAACCCGCATCAAGCAAAGCTTGATAGCAGGCTAAGCCGTCGACCATGGCAGCCGGATAGGCATACTCAGGCGCGCGGCGATAGTTGACCATGACCACTTTAGACTGCGCACGAACGGCTATTTCACTTCCCAGCGCACGATGGGTATTCGCTGACCCTGCAAAAAAAGCACCGCCATGAAAATGCAGCAGCACGCGATCAGCCTGCAACGGTGTGATGTACTCCACCGACACTCCGGCTAATGTCGCGGCCTCGATTGATACATCTGGGTGCACGCGAAAGAGCGCCGCACCACCCTCCATTGCTGAACGCAACAGCGTGAGCGGTATCGGCAAGCGACTTGGCAGTTTAAAGCTGGCTCTTAATGCAGCCTTGACTAATGTTGATGCAACCGCTGCTGATACGTTCATCCAACCTTACTCACTTTGCTTTTTCGTTTAAGTAAATTGATACGCTGCTCATACCCCGCGTGCGCCTCATGATCGAGCTCATTAAGAATACGAGTATCGTCAATTAGACGCCGCCCACGCAGTTGTAGCCAACTCGGAATTAAGGTGTAGGCGCGATGAGCCACTTGTAAATAATCAGGCACAGCAACCATCAGGCGTGGCTTGATAAGTGACGCAACTACGGCATCTGCCACCTGCTCTGGTGTAACAGCAGGGATGATGCTCGCCGCCTTATCGGTACCCGCTGTAAGCTCAGTCAGTACTTTAGAAGGCATGATGCAGGTGAACTCAACGCCACTGTCGCGATACTCTCCTGCCACCGACTCAGTCATGCCCACTACCGCAAACTTGGTACCGCAATAAATCGCCGAGCCCGGTAAAGCAAAGCGACCCGCTAGTGACGCAATATTGACAATATGCCCACTCTGGCGCGCCAATAGCTTCGGCAAAGCCACTTGCATGCCATGAATCACACCACGAAAATTAATATCAATTTGCGCATCGGCTAAAGCGGGATCTTCATCCAAAAAATAGCCCATTGGCATGATGCCTGCGTTGTTAATAAGCCCATACAGCGAGCCCAGTGCCGCTTCCGTTTCAGCAATAAATTGCGCAAAAGACTCACGCTCACGCACATCCAAACGTCCAGCATGAGCCCCTATACGCTTAGCCTCGCGCTGCGCCAGCTCCAGATCAATATCGCCGATACTAACTCTAGCGCCCTGCGCTGTTAATGCCTCGGCGATAGCTAGCCCGATGCCGCGCGCGCCGCCCGTAATGGCGATGACTTTTCCAACTAAAGCATTACGAGGTGATGTCATGGTACTAGCTCCAAAAGTTCATTATTAAGCGCGGGTAACTCGATATTCATCTAAATTAAACTGACTCAGCTGGCGCTTCATCTCCAGCGTACTCCATGGCCATACCGTGCTATTACGGCCATTACGGTCAATAAAGTAGCTGGTGCAGCCACCGCGATTCCACACAGAATCTTCGAGAGCCGACTGCACTCGAGCATTGAAATCAGCAACGCGAAGCGGATCCGTTTCTATGCTACGAAGATTCAACTCTCGCGCCTTCTCAATAGCATCCACGACATAGGCCAGCTGCGCTTCGATAATCAGAAACGCCGATGAACTCACTGCGATATTGGGACCAAACATGAGAAAGGCGTTGGGACAGTCGGCCACCATTGTCCCCATATAGCCTTCGGGACTGCCTTGCCAAACATCTGACATTCGCTGGCCATAACGATTAAATACACGCTTGGCAATCGGTGGCTCAGCAATCTCAAAGCCAGTGCCTAAAATGATGACATCTGCTTCATAAGTGCTGCCATCGGCGGCAACTAGCGTATTACCTGTCACTTTAGCCAATGCACTACTGACCACATCCACATTGGGCTGAACCAATGCTGGATACCAGTCGTTCGACTGCAAAACACGCTTGCAGCCAATGGTGTATTGCGGAGTCAGGCGACTACGTAGCATCGGATCTTTGACTGCGCGATGTAAATTAAACTTCGCTAGACGCTGAAACTGCTTCATCGCGGCGATGTTTTGCATGCCGCCATTGAGCGTTTCAAATATGCCAAAAACGGCGCCACGGACAGCGAGCTGAGCCAACGGCAAGCGCTTAAATAAGCGCTGAACAATGCCTGGCAAAGCTTGGTCCATTTTCGGTAAAACCCAATGCGGCGTGCGCTGAAATACCATGAGCTTGCCAACAGTCGGCTGAATAGCTGGAACAAACTGAATGGCAGACGCGCCCGTGCCAATGACAGCAACTCGTTTATTGTTCAAATCGATATCGTGGCGCCAGCGCGATGAGTGAAACACATCACCGGAAAACTCACTTAAGCCCGGCACATTTGGCAGCACGGGTTCGTGCATAGGACCACCAGCCATGATGACAAAGCGCGCATGAAATTCGCCGTGATTTGTTTGTAAATGCCAGCATGCGTCCGTGTCTGACCATGCCGCCGTGATGACTTCGTGCTGAAACTTCACCATCGGTAACACGCGATAAGACTCTGCTACGCCTTGTAAATAAGCCTTAATTTCAGCTTGGCCCGCAAATACTCGGCTCCACGATGGGTTTGGTGCAAATGAAAACGAATACAACGCAGATGGCACATCGCAAGCACATCCCGGATACGTATTTTCACGCCAAACACCGCCTAGTTCATCGGCCTTTTCGAGCAGCAGCACATCATTTATGCCTGCTTCTCGCAGTTTTATAACGGCACCTATACCGGCAAAGCCGCCACCAACAACAATGACTTCGTGCATTTTTATGCTGACACTCATGCAACACCTATAGTTTGTGACTGACTAGCCATTATCGGAACACAATGTCACTTAATGAATAAATCGTCAATATAATCTGCTATCGTCAACTACCCCCTGCCTCAGCTAAGATTCCTCCATGACTGAAGACAAGCCCCTATCTCGAGCCGAACGCAATCGCCTGCAATTACGAGCAGATATTCTGCAGGCGGCATTTATTGAGTTTTCCGACCGTGGCTATCACCAAACGGCTATCGCTGATATTGCGCAGCGCTTAGGTATTGGGCATGGCACGTTTTATCGCTATTTCGACAATAAGCGCGATATTTTGGAGCATGTGATTAACGATACGGCGATGCAATTAATTGCCCTGCTCGCCGCTGAAAATGCGCCGAATGCAGTGCAAACACTCGCTGAGTATCGCGAGCAATGCCAGCGCATTGCCCAACGATTTAGCGAATTTGCATACGCTAATCCTAAAATGCTGCGCTTAGTTTTGCTTGAAGCCACATCGATTGATGCTGACATGACGCAACGCGTCTTTGCTTTAATTAACACAGGTGGCCAGCTCACCGCCAAATATTTAGCTAATGGCGTGAAGCATGGTTTTTTGCGATCGGACTTAGATACCACCAACACCGGCCACGCCATTGTCGGCATAATCATGGCCGGCATGTTTCGCCTGTTGGCCGACCCAGACAATACCAGTGTACTCACATCCTATGGCGAAGCCTGCGTCCGACTCATAACTGAAGGCATGGCTAAAACCTAATGGTGTAGTCTGGTGCCGCAGAAAGCCTTACTAAGCAGTGCGCTCTCTACGGCACCACACCCATTACCTAGTCGAACTACAGTGTCCCAATTTAGCCATTTTTAGCTTAGATACTTCTTTTTTGCCATCGGCAAAGTTGTATTGCTCAAGTCCAGCACCACCAACGAATACGCCTAACTTAATGTACTGCTTCACAAAGTACAGATTGCCCGCTTTTGTGTTAATCGTTAGGTCGTTGGGTGAAAACTCAGATTCAGTTGAAATTGTGTGCTTCATGTCCCCCTCTACTTCCTTGTAAAAGAAAACGCCTTTGGCCGACTCACCAATGCACTCTTTATCAATCCAAATATCCTTTTTAAGTCCGGCACCAGCGAGAGAGTTTTTGCGAAATATATAAACCCCTGAGAAACCCTCTGTTGGCTTCTTGAAGTCAACCATATTAGCGGTTGTTTCAGGTGATGCCATGGGTACAGATGCGCAGCCAGATAATAGCGATAAGGTTACAGCTGTCGCGAGTAGTGCTCTTTTCATCTTCCATCCTCACGTCCTGTGAATTCAATGGTTAGCCGCCGGACGTAAAAGCATCTAACCGAAAACATTCCTTTGTTCACGTGATCCGAACACCAGGCTAATTATTAGAACTAAGGCTTTCGTTTAGCTAATGCAATTACACCCTTAGTATAAATAACCGATTGCTAAGCCCGTATGACAGCTATCGCATGACATTACTAACATTACTCTTAGGCTGAGTTCTTGGTTAAAAGCCAAGAACACTTACGATCGAAAGCCCTCAAGGCACTTCAAAATATAAGTGTCTAGTGCGCCGGTTAAGTTCAAATGATGTATTGCCGCAATGAGAAAGGCCCACCCTTAAAGTCACTGCGAAGAAGGTGGTTGGCACATCCATGCCAATAGACTGGCGAAAGTGGTGTGCGGCCGCATTCCCTGCGAAAGCTACAGCTAGCTTTTACCAAACAGCCTTTAATTTTGGCAAGCAAAATTTCTTGCAGGCTTAAAGTGAATGCCTGTTTGCTTAAGTTTCTGACAAGCCGCCGTGTGATGAGAAAAGCGAAAAGGAAAGCTAATCCCAGAAACGCTAAAACCCGCTGTTTAGGCGGGTTTTAGGTAACTCATTTGGAGGAGAAGGAGGGATTTGAACCCTCGATACGGGCGAACCGTATGCCAGATTTCGAGTCTGGTGCATTCAACCACTCTGCCACTTCTCCGAAGGACGCGAAATGTAGCGGAAGCGACCGGAAAACTCAAGCCCAAAGGCGTTTAAATGGGTACTTTATCGACAGCATCTGCAGCTGTATCAATACCTGCGTCAGCCGCTTCTAGCGCCTCATCAACACTATCGCCCACGACCGGCACAACAGACACTACGGCGCCGACCACCGAAAGCAGTGAGCCACCTACACGCATTGGCATGGTGACCAGCTTGGTGAGGAAGCAGCCGCTGAGGCTGCTCACTAATACGGCCAATACAACTAATCGAACAGGGGTTTTTATTTGCGTCATCACTCACCTCTTATTGTCTGCGAGTCAGACGCGGACTCGCATTATTCGATAATCACGCCCAAACGCGCGGCCACTTCTTCGTAAGCCTCGATCACACCACCTAAGCCTTGGCGGAAGCGATCTTTGTCGAGCTTCTTCTTCGTGTCCTTATCCCACAAGCGGCAACCGTCTGGCGAGAACTCATCGCCCAAAACGATTTCACCATGAAATAGACCAAACTCGAGCTTAAAATCGACGAGTAGCATGCCTGCGGCGTCAAAAAGCTCTGATAGCACGGTGTTGATTTTCAAGGTCAGGGTTTGCATTGCGGCAAGCTGATCGGCTGTAGCCCAGCCAAAAGTAGCGCAATGCGAGACATTCACCATGGGGTCGCCAAGTGCGTCATTCTTCAAAAATAGCTCGAAGGTTGGCGGGTTTAAAGCCTGCCCTTCTGTCACGCCTAAGCGACGAACTAGGCTGCCAGCGGCAAAGTTACGCACCACGCATTCAACAGGAATCATCTCTAAGCGCTTCACCAAAGACTCGGTTGGCGACAGCAATTTTTCATGATGAGTGGCAATGCCAGCTGCGGCTAGCTTATCCATGATGAAAGCATTGAAGCGATTGTTCACCATGCCCTTGCGGTCGAGCTGCTCAATACGCTTGCCATCGAAAGCAGAAGTATCGTTGCGATATAAAATCACCACGTGATCAGCGTCGTCGGTGGCATAAACTGATTTAGCTTTGCCGGTGTATAACAAATCGCGTTTTTCCATGAGGCTCTCCGCCGCTACAGCTAAAATTAAGGCCAACGAACTTGCAAGGTGCCGAGCAGATTACGCGACAAGGCAACCGGTGCCAGAGTCTCGTCATCGCGTTGCACACTAATCACATAGGCTTCAGTGGCACGAATCATACGCAGCTGATAATCCTGATCACTAATGGTGACGTAGACGATGCCCAGCGACTGATTACGATCTTTGATTTTCACATCGATGGCTTTCAAAGTGCGGCCAAGCTCATCCCAAACGCGTTCGCGCGGGCCAACCACACGTAGCTCAGGCACGCCGTTGCCATCGGTGCCGAACTTTACTGGCGTACGGCCGGGAGCATCTGGCAATGCAGCAAGTTCAACGTTTACGCGAGCTTTCATTTCAGGGGGAAATGGTGCTTCAGCAGGCGCTTTAATCGGCTCCGCCGCAACACGAGGAATAGGATATAACGGCGTGATTGGGCGCGTAGATACATCGCCAGGAATAACTAATGGCGGCGACGACTTAGCATCGACATAGGCCAAGCTGCGGTCACGAAAAAAGCTGCTGCACGCGGGCAAAACCGACACTGCTAGCAACACACACACAAAACGTTTCATGACAGCACTCCAGATGCCACTAAAGCGGCGCGCACAGCAGGTCTAGCCGCTGGCGATAACACAGTGAGTGGCAGGCGCGTACCCAGTTCGATACGACCCATTTCAGCTAGAGCCCATTTCACAGGGATAGGGTTTGCTTCGACAAACAGCGCCGTATGCAGTGGTTTGATTTTATCGTTCTCGGCATGGGCACGAGCAGCATCACCAATCAATGCAGCCTCACAAGCTTGAGCCATAACTTTCGGCGCAACATTGGCCGTTACAGAAATATTGCCTTTAGCGCCCGCTAAAATTAGATCAATAGCCGTGGCGTCATCGCCTGAGTATACCGCCATGCCCGCGCCCAATAAGCCAATCAGCTCACGCCCGCGCTCGAGATTACCCGTGGCATCTTTAATGCCAACAATATTACGCACGCCGAGCAAGCGCGCCACAGTGGCATTGAGCATATCAACGCCAGTACGGCCCGGCACATTATAAAGAATCTGAGGAATATCAACTGCTTCCGCCACTGCTTTGTAATGCAGATACAGACCTTCTTGAGTAGGCTTGTTGTAATACGGCGTCGCTAGCAAGGCAGCATCTGCACCAAGTTTTGCAGCTTCGCGCGTCAGCACAATGGCCTCAGCCGTGGCGTTAGCGCCGGTTCCGGCAATAACAGAGACCCGACCAGCCGCGACTTCAATGACCGTGCGGATAACGCTCAAATGATCCTCAACCGACAACGTTGGAGCTTCACCGGTCGTACCAACAGCAACGATACCGTGCGTACCTTCGGCGATATGCCATTCGACTAAGTGTTTGAGCGCAGTCCAATCTACCGAACCATCGATTTTCATGGGGGTGACTAAAGCTACTAAGCTACCAACGATCATGCGGCTCTCCACTGGGGCACGGACGGTATAAATAAGGCGCCAATGGTAACGGCCAGAGGGGTCTGCTCACAAGTGAAAAACTAGCCCCTGAAACGACAAAACCCCTAAGCCGCGAAGCATAGGGGTTCTGAAATTTGGAGCGGGTAACGAGGCTCGAACTCGTGACCTCGACCTTGGCAAGGTCGCGCTCTACCAGCTGAGCTACACCCGCGCGAGACATGCTGTCTCTGTGTGGTGGCGAATTCTAAAGAGGCCGCCACTAGCTGTCAACACTGTCTGAGCGCTATTTTTTCTTCGACAACTGCACAGCGAGCTGCTCGATGACGCGCGTCAAATCATCCATGCGTTGAGTTAGCGTTTCGATGTCTTTTTGGTTGGGAATGCCCAAGCGCGACAAGGTGCTACTTAGGCGCTCGTCGATCACACGCTCAACTTTCTCGCGCGTGTCGCTGGCCTTCTCAATGACTTTATCTTTGATCTCTTCAGCGGCGTTGTCGGCCAAGTCGCGGGTTTTGTGCTCCAACTCTTCGCCGATCTGCACGAGGTTGTCAAAAAGCTTACCGCCCTCTTCTTCTGCGCGTGAAAACGCACCTAAGCCCGCCAGCCAAATTTGCTGGGTGTATTTACGTAAGTCTTTTGCAGGGGATAATTTCAGTCGACCGCGCGCGGCCTGTTTTGCATCATTAGTCATAAATACCTCAATTCAGGCCATAGTGTGCGGCTTTTATAGACCAACCATCAAGAGCCATTGCAGCATTCCTGCTACACCACCGAGTAAGGCGCCAAGGCCGATCAAGACCCATTCATCTTCTTTAAAGGCTGGACGCAGCAAGTCTTGGAAGGCGCTATTGCTCATGGCCTTTAAGCGCCCGCTAAACACGCGATCGATCACTTGCGAGCGCTCATCAGAAAAGCTCGCCTCGGTAATCGAGTCTAGCGACATCGCCACTGCGCGGTCAGTCACCGTGTTTTTCAGATCAATATAAGCCTCGGCACCCATGGCCAGCTGCAAGGCCGCACGAATCACCGATGAGTCTAGCAAGGGCCGCAAATGCCGCTTCACAATGGCGCGCGTCTTGCCAGCTTGCGGACCGGTGAGCACTTCGACCATGAGATTGCGTAAATTAATAATTTCCGCCGTGGTCAGCGCCGAGAGTTTATCGGCAACTTCGGATTTACGGCGCATAAATAGGCCATGCAAATGCAGCGGCCCCCAGCTAATCGGCTCAACTGGGCGAAAAATCAGGTTTAGCGCCAGCCAGTTGGTTAGGTAGCCGACCACAAAGCCAAACAAGGGCAACAGCCATGGTTCGGGATAATAAAGGTAAATACCTAGCTCAAGCAGACCGAAAAGAAAGCCAAAGTAGGCGCCCGAGCGCACCACGAAGCGCAGCTCATTGGCGCCCACTTCGGTGAATACTCGCACCACTAGGGCTTTATTGGCACGCATCATGCGCACGACCATGTCGCGCAAGTCGACTAATTGCTCGATGTTCGCCGCCATGTCTTCGACAATATTGTCCATGACCTCGGGTAGTTGACGCCGTGTGCGCGCATAAACGCGACGGCGCACCATCAGTGGCACACGCTCCCAGAGCACGGCGTGGTTTTCGCGCATCACTTCATCGATATAATCTTCGATGCGCTCATCAATACTCTTAGCGATGTGCTCAGCTATTTTCTCCGGCTCCATGGCCTGAAATAGCTCAGATAAATCCGCCAATTTAGCCAAGGCGTTATCGACGACGATACCCGCCATCTTGCCGGACTTTGCTGGCACAATACCCTGCCAACCGAGGCGTAATGGGCGAAAGCCAACAAACTCGATGGGCTTGAAGGTCATCGCTAACGCTAGCCAGTTCGTCAACCAACCAACCAGCGCCGCCACCACGGGAATGGCTAGGTAGGTATAGGCTTGTGGCTGTTCGAGCCATGCGGTGAGCCAGTCGTTCATCTATTTCCTGTGAAAATGGGAAGCATTAGACCGAAAAATCGCGCAGAATTGGTCGGATAATCGCGCAGTATACACAGACGCCGGAGCACACGGCGGCGCCCGAGGCTGGCAATGACTGATAATAACAATTCCTTCGACCATGCTAGCGACAATGACAGCACAGAGCGCGATTTAGCGCCTAGCCTAATGGCCGAGCTCGGCTTAGGCGTGGTTGAAAGCCTGCTAAACGCCTGCATCGAACACGATGAGCTAACCCGCGCCCAGGTATTGTCACGCGAGGGCTTGGTCGTGCGCGTTAAATCCAACGACCCCGCGCTAACCGCCTATTTACTCTTCACCGCCCATGGCATCGAAATCAGCAGCCGTAGCCCCGGTCGCGCCAGTGTCCGCATCAATGGCTCATTACTCTCGCTACTTGGTGTGCTCACCGGTCAACAACGCCTCGATAACCCTGGGCGTATCCGCCTTTGGGGCGATAGCGAAGCGGTTAATTGGCTGGTCGATCTTTTGCAAGAGACCAATGTGCGCAGCGTATTTGCGCGCTGGCTGCGTGAGCACTTAAACGTTACCGAGTTGTGGCAGAAAATTCGTCGCCATGACCCAAGCTGGCTTAGCGATCTCATGCCGATGCCGGGCATGTTACGCGAAGCGCTAAGCGAGATTCAGGGCCTAAAAACCGCATTAGCTGAGCAAGAAAAGGCCTGGGCCGAACGCGAAGCCGCGTGGGCTAAGCAAAAACGCTGGGATATGTTGAGCATGGCTTTTGTGCTGCTGGCGCTACTCGCCACTTTGCTGCCCGGCGAAGACCTCAGCACAAGGCTTGGCGGCCTAGGTCAGGCAGAGTTAATGGCAATTGCCTTGGCGGTGGCGTTAGTCGCGAGTCGGACTTGGCGCAAATAGCGCGCCTTTAATGCGCTTTATTCGCTAGGCACCTTGCGGCGCTTCAACCACGACTTCATGCTTTCGTTAATCAGCTCACCACCAGAGCGCGCAGCCTTCCATGTGGTTTCGCGTAAGTCTTCATCTTGCCGAGTTTCAGCCAAGCTCTCGATCATCGCGCGCTTAACGCGAATCTCCACCGTGCGTGCCAATGACTCATGCAAGGCATCAATTTCACGCGACCACGTAGCCTGCCCCTGATTCATCAACCACCAGCGCGCAACCCATAGCGTCAGTGCGCTAGAGAGTGCCGCCGCAAATAACATCGCTAAAAATATCATTGCCCTAGCCTCACTTATCGCTGGTAAAGCGTGTCATAAAGCTGCGTAAATCGCCCGAAGCTTCAGCTATTTCAGGGCGGTAGCAGCCATCCACTTGGCCTAGGCCTGGCGCAATAATATCCAGCGCAAGCACACGCACTTCCGCTAAATCGTATGCATCACCGGTGGTCAGTGTGCCTTCAGCAATCCAGGCATATAAGCTGGCAATTAATGGCATGTGACTGACCACGATAAAGTCTTCAACACCTTCGCCTGCTAGCAGCGACAGCGCAGTTTCAGCGCGCAATGGATCACCATCTGGCGTTAGTTCTGGCACTTGTAAGGCTGGCTCCAAACCCAATGCCTGACTCACCACCGACGCCGTTTGCTGTGCGCGCAATAAAGGGCTGGTTGCAATGCGCACCTGACCACTAACTTGGCTACACAACCAATCCGCGACATTTTGTGCCTGTGCCCAACCGCGCTCGGTTAAAGGTCGCAGCTCATCGCGCTCAGCCTCGAAAGCGGCGTCGGCATGGCGTAGTAAATATAGGCGCATGCTTAATGCTCGCCGGGCTTAGGCAGGACAAATTCAACATCGCTGCTTTGGCTCGCCAGCATCATCGCTAACACCACGTCGTAGAGGCTTTTGCCGTTGTAAATGATTTCGTAGAGACCACTAACTATCGGCATGCGAATCTCCATCTCATCGGCCTTGTGCTTGACCATATGGATGGTGTTGATGCCCTC
>NZ_CEYEMI010000015.1:37408-39748 GCF_982810325.1 Paraperlucidibaca sp. | reverse complement strand
TTTTCCACACCTTTGGTGGTGCTTACAAGCATATGATCTGGACGTAGTGCTGGTTTGGCGGCGGTAATGACTGAGCGAAAGGCTTTGCTGGGAATAGAGACAAAGATTAAATCTGCGTTGCCTACGGTTGTCAGTAGGTCATCGCTAAATTGCAATTCTGGGCAAAGTGAAAAGCCTGGTAAGTAGCGGTTGTTTTCGTGGCTTGCGCGCATATCGGCAAGTTGTTCTGGGTCACGCAACCAGAGTGTAGTGGTATGGCCGTTGCTCGCTGCAAGGTTAGCGATCACGGTGCCAAAACTACCACCACCTAAAACGGCGACTCTAAGCGTCGACATATAAAATCCTCAAAAGACGCTCTTGGAAACGCACTGTACATAAAAAAAGGGCATGGTGAGTATACCCATGCCCTTTTCATGAAAACCGATTTCTGTCGGACGATCCGTCAGAAACTGATCAGTTAAGACTGTAAAAGTCGCTGTACACGGCGCACATAGGCGGCTGGATCATCGAGTTGAGCGCCTTCAGCCAATGCTGCTTGGTCTAGCAAGACCATCGCTAGGTCGGCAAAGCGTGCGTCATCGCCTTCTTCAGCCAAACGACTAATCAGGCTATGGCTTGGGTTGATCTCCAAAATTGGCTTCACTTCCGGCATTTTCTGACCAGCAGCTTCCATCAGCTGGCGCATTTGGAAACCAGGATCGAAGGCATCTAGCACCAAGCAAGTTGGCGACTCGCTCAGGCGCGTGGTGGTGCGCACGCTTTTCACACGCTCGCTCAAGGCTTTTTGTAGGCGCTCAACCAATGCTTCGGCTTGCTTGCTTTGCTCCTCAGTCACTTCAGGCTCGGCACTCTCGCCAGCAATCGCACTTAAATCCACTTCGCCTTTGCCGATGTGCTGGAATTTCTTGCCATCGAACTCGGTTAAATAGCTCATCATCCACTCGTCGATACGATCGGTGAGCAGCAACACTTCCACGTCTTTTTTGCGGAACAATTCGAGGTGCGGGCTGTTGGCGGCGGTGACGTAGTTCTCGGCGGTAACGTAGTAAATCGTGTCTTGCGCTTCTTTCATGCGGCCGATGTAGTCGGCTAGTGAAACTTCAGCTTTGCCTTCGCCCGTAGTGCTCGAGGCGAAGCGCAGTAGGCCGGCAATTTTGTCTTTGTTAGCAAAATCTTCCGCCAAACCTTCTTTCAGTACTTGGCCAAAGGCGGTGTAGAACTTCTCATACTGTTCTGGATCGCCTGCGAGTTTGCTCAGCATATCTAGGCTGCGCTTGGTTAGGGCAGACTTCATCGAGTCGATAATATCGGATGATTGCAGCAGTTCACGCGAAACGTTTAGCGGCAAGTCATTGGAATCAACGATGCCTTTAATGAAGCGCAGGTAAAGCGGCAAAAACTGCTCAGCGTCATCGCGAATAAACACGCGCTGCACATAGAGCTTGAGGCCGCGCGCGCCATCGCGCTGATACAGGTCAAATGGTGCGCGACCAGGCACAAACAACAGCGAGGTGTATTCGAGCTTGCCCTCAACCTTGTTGTGGCTCCAGCTCAGTGGGTTTTCAAAGTCATGGCCGACATGCTTGTAGAAGGCCTGATAATCCTCGTCGCTAACTTCCGAACGTGGGCGTGTCCATAGCGCTTTCGCTTGGTTCACAACTTCCCAGCTATCGGCCTCGCCTTCTTCCTCAGCTTTTTGCAGCAAGTGCACCGGCAGCGCAATGTGCTCAGCGTATTTATTGATGATGCTGCGGACACGGAATGCCTCAGCAAACTCCTGAGCCGACTCGCGCAAATGCAAGGTGATGGTGGTGCCGCGCTCAGCTTGTTCGAAGTTTTCTACCGTGAATTCACCAGTGCCTTCCGACTCCCAGCGCACGGCCTCAGTCGCTGCTGCACCGGCGCGACGTGTCGTTAGCACCACTCGATCGGCGGCAACGAAGGCTGAGTAGAAGCCAACACCAAATTGACCAATGAGCTGACTATCTTTCTTTTCATCGCCACTGAGATTTTTGATGAAATCGCTAGTGCCAGAGCGCGCAATGGTGCCGAGGTTTTGCACGACTTCATCGCGGCTCATGCCAATACCGTTATCACGCAAAGTCAGTGTTTTCGCTTCAGGGTCAACACTAATCCAAATGCCTAGCTCGCTATCATCGCCAAGTAGCTCAGGTCTAGAGAGCGCTTCAAAGCGTAATTTATCGGCGGCATCAGAGGCGTTAGAGACCAATTCGCGCAGAAAAATTTCGGGATTCGAATACATCGAGTGGATCATTAAGTGCAGCAGTTTCGAGACTTCGGCCTCAAAGCCACGGGTTTCTTTTTTATCGGCGGCAGGTT
>NZ_CEYEMI010000015.1:376-37308 GCF_982810325.1 Paraperlucidibaca sp. | reverse complement strand
TTGGTCGGCGGCGGTAGTCATAGCAGCTCCTTATTGCAAATAGGTTTAGTGCAGGAAGTTTTCACGCTCATGGCGAATAGTTTGTATATGAGGTCGTTTTGATAAATCTCAAGGGTAGAAATATCGACAGCCTGAAGCACAAGCCTAGATAGCTCACTTAAAACAACCGTTTGTCTATAAAACGGGCACGCGTCAGGTTTTGTTTTTCGCCAATCGGGGTACACTCGAACGCGTCGCTGGGCTTCAGCTCTAGCAGGCGTCTTCTCAATGAACGAGGGTTTTTTCATGAAAAAGCAACTACTCGCAGTGGCCTTATTGGCTAGCATGAGCACCGTCGCATCAGCAGATCAAGATGTAGGTTGCGGTATTGGTACAATCTTGTGGGCTGGTCAATCTGGCTTAGTTCCTAAAGTGTTGGCAGCAACCACTAACGGCACATTGGGCAACCAAACTTTTGGTATCTCCACCGGCACCTTGGGCTGCCAACAAAGCGGCGTCATTAGCTCACGCGTACGCTTGAGCATGTACACCGGTTCCAACATCGAAAAATTAGCGCGTGATATGTCTGTTGGCCAAGGTGAAAGCCTAAACGTGCTGGCAGACCTGATGGGCGTGCCAGAAACCGACAAGCCTGCATTTTTCCAAGCAGCTCGCGACAACTTCGGCACCATTTTCGCTCCTGAAAATGTTACTGCTGGCCAAGTGCTAGACGCACTGAACAATGTCATGGCTGCTGACAGCACCTTGGTAGGCTACGTAAAAGCGTGAACTCAAGCGGTGTAAAGAGTCATGCAAAACAAGGAACCCTGCTTCGGCGGGGTTCTTTTATTTTGAATCGCGAATGGCGGCAATATGTCGGCATCTATGCCAGTGCATTGATGGCCTGCTCGATTGCCATGCCTAGCTTTGCGAGCTCAGCACTCGCTTTAACTGAAGCCGCACAGCGCCCGGCCTTAGCTGAGCTGGCGCAATCGCCTTACTGGCGATCTTTATTGCGCGATGAGAACCCGCGCTCAGACAACTACTCTAGTGCCGTCAGTTTCGATGGCTTTTTTCTTAGCCCAAATGGCTCCAATAACGCATTGGCTGAACTAGAAGCCACGGCCAATGAATTTGCCAAAGCCACTACGCCAAGCGTGACTACAAGCAGCGCCGTCGATACTGCGTCCGCCTGTCGCTATCCTGGCCGCCACGCCTGGCTCAGCCAACAGCGTCCCGATCTCGCCGCACAATGGCCAAAGGCCGATTGCCCCGAACTCAACACCTGGCTAACTGGCCTTGATGCCAACCAAGTGACGTTAGTATTTGCCAGCGACTATTTAAACAACCCATCGTCGATGTTTGGCCACACGCTGATGCGCATCGACGCCGCCAGCCAAAGTGACGACACCCGCCTACTCTCTTACGCCATCAACTACTCCGCGCAAACCAATACCAATAACGGCCTCGAATTTGCCATCAAAGGGCTTACTGGCGGCTATCCTGGCGCTTACTCATTGCTGCCCTACTACGAAAAAGTGAAGGAATATAACGACTGGGAAAGCCGCGACTTGTGGGAGTACGAACTAGCATTAACGCCAACCGAAGTACGGCAAATGCTTTTGGTATTTTGGGATTGGCGCGGCATTAGCTCGCCGTATTACTTTCTCAGCCGCAACTGCAGCTATGAGCTGTTAGGTCTCATTGAGATGGCAAGACCAGGCCTCGACTTACAGTCGCAGTTCCCGGTGGCAGTCATCCCCACCGATACCGTGCGCGCGGTATTGAAAGAGAAAGACCTACTCAAGCGTGTGACGTGGCGAGCAGCCAGTGGCACTCAGTTACAGGCGAGTCTCGCGCGCAATGACTCAACCACTAACGCTGCCGCAAAGCGCTTAAGCCAAGATGCCAAGGCCGATGTTTCCTCGCTAGCACCGGTACAACGCGCTCGTGCTTTGGAAGTTGCCTACGACGATTTATACACACGCCACGTTAATCACAAGGCCAGCGCAGACGCGCCATTGCAACTACGCAGCTTGCTAACCCAACGCGCGGCAGTGAATGTGCCCAATCAACGCATCGAGGCACAAAGACCGGCCCACGACCCAAGCCAAGGCCACGGCACAGCCCGAGTCAGTATTGGCGCAGGTTATGACGACAAAGCCTACGCACTTTTAGCGTTTCGCCCGGCCTATCACGATTGGCTAGACAGCACGGCTGGCTATCGCGCTGGCGCCCGCATCGACTTCCTCAGCGGCAGCTTGCGCGCCGATAATGATGGCCTGCACATCGAGCAATTTACCGTGGTTGGCATCGATTCATTAGCACCAATAAACGCGCTCAGCTCGCCGCTGTCGTGGTCGGTTCGCCTCGGTGCTGATCGCCGCTTGAGTGATGAGCATATTGCTCGCGCCGATCGCCAACGCCACTCTGCGACAACATTCGAAGGTGGTGGCGGTATCGGCTGGGGCGTTGGCAATGCACTGTGCTATAGCCAATCGCATAGTCGTCTGCAAGGTGGCTCAGCTTTGAGCGATGGCTGGGAAGCAAGCACCGGCCTACGCTCTGGCTGCACCGGCGGTGTCATTGCCGACTCAGGCCGTGAACTGCGCTGGCTAGTCGATGTGAAAAATCTCTACGCCTATCCAGCCAAGCGTGTAGACCACGAGTTGCGCAGCGGCCTGCAATGGTCATATGAGCGCAATCAAGCCATTGAATTCAGCCTCAATCGCGAATGGCGCGCCGATGCATTGAGCACTATTAGCTTGCAATGGCATCGCTATTTTTGATTCGCGGCCAAATCAGATACCATATCGCCCAGCCATTTGGCCTCCCACACCCAATAACCCCATAGGTTTTTTATGCAAATTGCTCAAGACAGCGTCGCGCTCATCGACTACACACTCACCAACGATGCCGGCGATGTCATCGACAGCTCAAAAGGCGGCGAACCACTCGCCTACTTGCACGGCCACAGCAACATCATCCCAGGCTTGGAAAATGCCTTGGTTGGTAAAGTCGTTGGTGACAGCTTAAAAGTCAGCGTTGAACCAGCTGAAGGCTACGGCGAACTGAACCCAGAGTTGCTCGAAACTGTGCCGCGCAACCTGTTCCAAGGTGTCGACAACATCGAAGTTGGCATGCAATTCCAAGCGCAAACTGCGCAAGGCATGCAGGTCATCACTGTGAAAGCAGTCGATGGTGAAGAAGTCACCGTCGATGGCAACCACCCATTAGCCGGCCAAACGCTGCACTTCGACGTCACCGTGACTGAAGTTCGCGCTGCATCGGCTGAAGAGCTAGAGCACGGCCATGTTCATGGCGCTGGTGGTCACCACCACTGAGTTAGGTCTTAGCTAGAATTTAGCGCCTAAGCAAAACGCCCCGATCATCGGGGCGTTTTTGTTTCTGCACGTGATGGCTACTTCAAGCCTGTGGCAAAGTCATTAATCTCCTTCACCACCCGCGCCGTTTGCGTGTGATGTGGCGCATGGCCTGTATGCGCTAGCAACCCCACTTTCGCCTGCTTAATCACTGGCAATACACGCCGGCCATGGTTCCAGTACGGCACCAAAATATCATCCTCACCGTGGATGATCAGCAATGGCTGCTTCACTTGATCATAGAGCGGACTCAGCACCTGCATATATTCGTTGAGTTGGTTCATGTCGCGCACATTGCGCTGAAATGTCGCTGGTCGTAACGCCAAGGCCACCGCGGCACGATCTAAATGCCCCTCTGGCATGGTGTCAGGCGTGAACACTTCCTGCACATTATTCGCCAACACTAATGAACCCATTGGATATACCAGCGTCCAAGCAAACAATGGCCCAATGAGCGGCTTATCGCCGATCTCATAAGTCCAATTCAAAGGTCCTGCCCAATGCCCTGCCACACCGCTGAGCAAGATGCCACCGCTAATGCGCTCAGGAAATTTCACCATCGCCGCCATCACCACTGAGCCTGCCCAAGAATGACCTAAGACCAGTGGCTTTTTCACACCCAACTCTGCCGAGGCTTTCAGCAATAGGTCTGCTACAGCGGCTGGATCAAACCACGCGTCATCCGCTGGCGCTTGGCTGTGGCCATAACCCGGGCGATCAAAGGCGATAACGCGATGCGTTTTAGCCAGCTCCGGCAATATGCTGCTAGTGAACTCCTGCAAATTTGAACTGGCACCATGAACGAGAATAATGCCCGGCCCTTCCCCAGCAATGACATAGTGCAGGCGAATGCCATCTACCGTGATGAACTGCCCAATCGGCGGATGCTCACGCTCTAGCCACCATTGGCCAATACCCGTCCACAGCATCAAGCCAATAATAATGGCGGCTAATAATGTAAAAAATCCAGAAAATACAGACATGCACGCCCTCAACACAATCGATCATTACTGCTTAGTCACGCAATGGCGGTGAGTATTACACGCCGCAGATTATTCAATGCGCAGAAACGAAAAAGCCCGCTTAAACATGAGGCTTAAGCGGGCTCTCGAAACATGCCTAAAGGAGCACTTACTCAGAAGCAATCACTCGTAAATGCTCCCCGTAATTATTTAGGAGCCAGTCACTAACGTACAGAAGCGGCCATAAGCACCTAAGAGCGAAAATGAGTCATAGCTCACAGACGATACTTTAGTGATGTTGGCGCTACGCTTTGCTTTTTCAATGGACGCATCGCCGAAAGCAAACAGACCCAATAGGCTGGTTGCACAGCTTGTGCCCTGCTTATTGGCTGCTTCGTTTTCTGTGGCCATGATAGGCGCACGAACATTGGTATATACCAAGCCCAATGTTGGCGTAGCAACTGCTACACAACCCGACAAGCTAGCCGTCAGTGCCGCAGCAGCAGCAATTTTTTTAATTAAATGCATTATATTTTTTCCATGAAGTCACGACCTTGTGACCTCTAGGAATCTAATAAATGTTTAGGTATGGGGTCAACACCGCTTGGACAAAAAAGCCCGCTTAAACATGAGGCTTAAGCGGGCTTTGACTTTGCAGACTTAAAGCTTATTTCCAGCCAGTCAACTCAGCAATGGCCGCACCCAGCATCGCTGGGTTCGACACGGTTTTTACACCAGCAGCTTCTAGCGCAGCAAACTTCTCATCCGCTGTGCCTTTACCACCAGAAATGATGGCACCGGCATGGCCCATGCGCTTGCCTGGAGGTGCAGTAACACCGGCAATGTATGATGCGACAGGTTTGGTAACATGCGCTTTGATAAACTCAGCAGCTTCTTCTTCAGCCGAACCGCCAATCTCGCCAACCATGATGATGGCTTCGGTTTGCGGGTCGTTTTGGAATAGCTCCAAAGCATCGATAAAGGTCATGCCTGGGATTGGATCACCACCAATACCGATGCAGGTTGACTGGCCAAAGCCTAGGTCAGTGGTCTGCTTCACGGCTTCATAGGTCAATGTGCCGGAACGCGACACGATGCCTACTTTGCCTGGCAAGTGAATGTGACCGGGCATGATGCCGATTTTGCATTCGCCTGGCGTGATGATGCCGGGGCAGTTTGGCCCGATTAAGCGCACACCGCCTTTACGCACGATGTACTCTTTCACGAACAACATATCGATGGTTGGCACGCCTTCAGTGATACACACCACCAACTCAATACCAGCATCGACAGCTTCTAAAATCGAGTCTTTAGCAAAAGCGGCTGGCACATAAATTACGGTCGCGGTAGCACCGGTTTTCTCAACGGCTTCGCGCACAGTATCAAATACTGGCAAACCCAAATGCGTTGTGCCGCCCTTACCAGGCGTAACACCACCGACCATTTGCGTGCCATAAGCAATCGACTGCTCGCTGTGTAAAGTGCCTTGCGAGCCAGTAAAGCCTTGGCAGATCACTTTCGTATCTTTGTTGATCAGAACACTCATGCTCAGGCTCCCACAGCTTTAACAACGAGCTCGCCTGCTTCATCGAGCGAGGCGGCCGGAATAATATTGAGTCCGCTTTCACGCAGCTTTTGCGCGCCTAGGTCGGCATTGTTGCCTTCCAAACGAACCACCACTGGCACTTTCACGCCAACTTCTTTCACTGCACCAATGATGCCTTCAGCAATCATGTCGCAACGAACGATGCCGCCGAAAATATTGACCAGAACTGCCGCCACTGAATCATCTGACAAGATGATTTTGAAAGCCTCAGTCACGCGCTCTTTGGTCGCACCGCCGCCAACATCTAAGAAGTTAGCAGGCTGGCCGCCTTTGAGCTTGATCAAATCCATGGTTGCCATGGCCAAACCAGCGCCATTGACCATGCAGCCGATATTGCCTTCGAGGGCAACGTAGTTCAGCTCCCACTCAGCGGCACGGCGCTCACGCTCGTCATCTTGCGATGGGTCGTACATGGCTTTGAGTTTGGGATGACGGCCAAGCGCGTTGGAGTCGATAACGATCTTCGCGTCCAAGCAGTGCAAGTTGCCTTCATTGGTGATGACCAGCGGGTTGATTTCCAACAGCGCCAGATCAAGATCAGTGAACATTTTTCCCAAGCCCATGAAGATCTTCACGAACTGCTTCACTTGATTGCTATCTAGACCAAGCTTGTAAGCCAACTCACGGCCTTGGAAGGCTTGTGGACCGACCAATGGATCAATGGCTGCAGTGAGAATTTTCTCAGGTGTTTCGTGAGCAATTTTCTCAATATCCACACCGCCTTCTGTTGAAGCCATGAAGACAATGCGGCGTGTGGCGCGATCGACCACTGCACCTAAGTACAACTCTTTATCGATGTCGGTGCATGTTTCGACGAGAATCTTCGAGACCGGCTGACCTTTGGCATCTGTTTGGTAAGTCACTAAACGCGTGCCTAGTTGCTCGCGGGCAAAGGCCTCAACCTCATCCAGCGTCTTAACTAGTTTCACGCCGCCGGCCTTACCGCGCCCGCCTGCGTGAACTTGGGCTTTAACCACCCAAACATCGCCACCGATACGCTCAGCAGCAGCGCGGGCTTCTTCCGGTGTTGAGGCTGCGAAGCCTTTGGATACCGGCAGACCATAGTCGGCAAACAGTTGCTTGCCTTGATACTCGTGCAGATTCATCGTGAGATCACCACTCGTTGTGTTTGACCTAGCAGGGCTACTACTAAGCTTTTGCCCGCCGAGAATGCGTCATTCTGGCGGAAATGAACCGGGGCCTTGCGGCCCCGATAAGTCTATTACTTGCGTTTGCGTTGGATCGCGTGAATAGCGCGACCATCAACTGACAGCGCAGCTTCATGCACCACTTCCGATAAGGTTGGGTGAGCAAAGCACATCAGCTGTAAGTCTTCGACGCTGGAACCAAACTCCATGGCGATTAAGCCTTGGTGGATCATGTCGCCAGCACCTGGGCCAATGACGTGCATGCCAAGTAGGCGGTCAGTTTTGGCGCAGGCGACGAATTTCACAAAGCCATCGCTATCGTCGGCAGCTAGCGCGCGACCATTAACCGCGAAGGGAAATTGGCCTGCTTTAACATCATAGCCTTCAGACTTAGCGCGCTCTTCAGACAAGCCAACCCACGCTACTTCAGGGTGTGTATAGATGACTGAAATAATGAGGTCATAGTTGATTTGTGCATGATGGCCAGCGATTATTTCCGCCACCATCACACCCTCTTCCATCGCCTTGTGCGCGAGCATCGGGCCACGAACTAAGTCGCCAATGGCGTAAACGCCTGGCACAGAAGCGCGGCATTGGTCATTGACATGAACAAAACCACGCTCATCTAAGTTAATGCCGCTGTCGGCGTTGAGTAGACCGCCAGTGACTGGACGACGGCCCACGGCAACGATCAGCTTGTCGAAAACTTCGCTATGCTCACCATTGGCATCGGTATAAGTCACGTTAACTTGTGAGCCTTTAACTTCTGAACCGGTAACGCGAGCACCAAGACGAATATCCAAACCTTGCTTAGTCAGCAGTTTTTTGGCTTCTTTCGAGATGGCTTTATCAGCGATGGTGAGGAACTCATCAACAGCTTCCAATACCACTACTTCGGCGCCTAAGCGCGACCATACCGAACCTAATTCAAGACCAATAACGCCACCACCGATAACACCTAAGCGCTTAGGCACTTCAGTGAACTCAAGAGCACCTGTGGAATCGACCACAATGCCATCGGCCAATGGTGCTGCGGAAATTTCGATCGGCTTAGAGCCTGAGGCCAAAATGACATGGCTAGCTTCGATGATTTCTTTCTCGCCTTCGTGTGGCGTGAACTCGACACGCTTACCAGCCAGCAACTGACCGCTGCCCTGCAACCAGGTAATGCCATTGCCTTTCAACAAGCCGGCAATGCCGCCTGTGAGCTGGTCGACTACTTTGTCTTTGCGCGCCAACATGGCGGCAATATCAATTTTCACTTCACCAGTGCTGATGCCGTGATTTTCGTAACCGGCCTTCAGGTCATGATATTTGTGTGAGCTATCCAGCAAAGCCTTCGATGGAATACAACCGACGTTCAAACACGTGCCGCCAAGTGCTGGCTTGCCTTTGTGAATGCGACGATCAATACAAATCACCGATAACCCAAGTTGGGCGGCACGAATGGCGGCTTCGTAGCCACCAGGGCCGCCACCAATGACGACCAAATCTGCGCGTTGACTCATAATTTCTCTCTAAATAATTGAGCCGACGAATCGGCTCGCTGCAACAGTCGCTTAAATTTCCAGCAGCATGCGGGCCGGATCTTCAATCAGTTCTTTAATGGCCACCAAGAAGCTCACGGCCTCTTTGCCATCAACCAAGCGATGGTCATAAGACACGGCCAAATACATCATCGGCAAAATAACCACTTGGCCATTGACTGCCATCGGGCGATCTTGGATTTTGTGCATGCCCAAAATAGCCGTTTGTGGCGGGTTCAAAATGGGGGTGGATAGCAATGAACCGAAGACACCGCCATTGGAAATGGTGAAGGTGCCGCCGATCATGTCGTCCATGGAAAGCTTGCCATCACGGGCTTTTTTGCCAAAGCCCATGACGGTTTTTTCCACTTCCGCCAGGCTCATGTATTCGGCATTGCGCAGCACTGGCACAACCAAGCCGCGGTCTGATGATACCGCCACGCCAATGTCGTTATAGCCGTGATAAACAATGTCATGGCCATCGATGGAGGCGTTGACTGCTGGGAAGCGTTTCAGCGCCTCAACAGCGGCCTTCACAAAGAACGACATAAAGCCTAAGCGCACGCCGTGTACTTTCTCAAACTTGTCCACGTACTGCTTGCGCAGATCCATGATTGGCTTCATGTTGACTTCGTTAAAAGTCGTCAACATAGCAGTAGATTGCTTAGCTTCGAGCAGGCGCTCGGCCACTTTGGCGCGCAAACGTGTCATTGGTACGCGTTTTTCAACACGCTCACCAACAGCTAAGGATACGGCAGGAGCAGCTGCAGCTGGTGCAGGAGCGGCCGCAGCTGGTGCAGGAGCGGCTTTCGCGCCTTGCACATCGGCCTTAGTAACGCGACCGCCTTTGCCCGAGCCTTCAATGCTATCGAGCGATACGCCACTTTCAGCTGCCGCTTTACGAGCAGCAGGGCCAGCAGCGGCTGATGAAGTCGCGGCTGTGCTGGCGGCAGGTGCACTTGCTTCTGGAGCTGAAGCTGTAGCGGCAGCGGCAGCGCCCTCAGTAAATGTTGCTAAGGTTTCCTGCGAAAGAACGGTATCGCCTTCTTGCTTGAGTACATTGCTAATAACGCCATCGGCAGGTGCAAGCACTTCCAGTACTACTTTGTCGGTTTCAATATCGACAATTAGCTCATCGCGCTTCACCGCTTCGCCGGGCTTTTTATGCCAAGTAGCCACCGTGCCATCAGCTACAGACTCTGGGAATATCGGGGCTTTAATTTCCACACTCATGGTTATCTTCCTTATGACTCGGCGGTTAGTTAGACGGTTTTACCGCCCAGGGCATCAGCGACTAATGCCGCCTGTTCTTTCGCATGCAAATACATCGATCCAACCGCGGGGGCGGCTGATAGCGGGCGGCCCGCATAACGAATGCTTAATTCTGGCTGCCACTGGCGCACCACACGTTCTAAGTTATGACGAGTGTTGTACCACGCGCCTTGGTTCATTGGCTCTTCTTGGCACCACACCACATCTTCGATATTGCTATAGGGCGCCAGGATTTCCAATAAACGCTTATCGGGGAATGGATAGAGCTGTTCGACACGAACTACTGCAACTTCACTAAGATCCATTTCGCGACGTTTTTCGAGTATGTCGTAATAGACTTTACCGCCACATATCACCACACGCTTGACCTGCTTAGGATCAATGGCATCGATTTCTGGCAACACCGTTTCAAAGCGGCCTTTTTCCAAAGACTCCAATGGCGATGTGGCCAGCTTATGACGCAGCAAGCTTTTCGGCGACATGATAATCAGTGGTTTACGCAGCGGACGCACGGCTTGACGACGCAATAAGTGGAAGATTTGCGCTGGAGTCGAGGGCGTGCAAACCTGCATATTGTGCTCAGCGCACAGCTGCAAGAAGCGCTCAAGGCGAGCCGATGAATGCTCAGGACCCTGACCTTCAAAGCCGTGCGGCAAGAGCATGGTTAGGCCACATAAACGCTCCCATTTAGTTTCACCGCTAGAGATGAACTGATCGATCACGACCTGCGCACCGTTAGCAAAGTCACCAAACTGCGCTTCCCAAATGATCAACGCACTTGGCGTTGTGGTCGCATAGCCATACTCAAATGCCAGCACAGCTTCTTCCGACAGCAGTGAGTCATAGAGCTCAAAGCGACGTGGCATGCTGCTAATTTGCTGCAGAGGCACAAATGGCTCGCTGTCCTTTTGGTTATATATAACCGCATGACGGTGTGAGAAGGTACCGCGACCAACGTCCTGTCCGGTAATGCGAATCAAGGTTTCGTCGTCGAGCAATGTGGCATAGGCCATTACTTCAGCCGCACCCCAGTTTAAATCGAGGTTGCCGGCCCACATACGCTGGCGATCATCGGCGACTTTCTGCACTTGGCGCTGAATCACGAAGCCCTCGGGTACTTGCCCCAAGCGCTTACCGAGCTCAAGTAGCTTAGGCATCGGCACACCGGTATTCCAATCATCGACCACGGGATGATTTAGGTACGGCGTCCAGTCCACGAATAGACTTTTATTAGGCTCAGTGACCAGCTGTTTAACGACGCTCTTGCCAGCCTCTAGGGCCTTTCGGTAGCGCTCAGATAGAGCATCAGACTCGCTAATGCTGACCACACCTTGCTCAGCTAAGTGCGCAGCATAAATCGCACGAGTAGTCGGCAAGCTATTGATGACTTGATACATTCTCGGCTGCGTTGCAGATGGCTCATCAGCTTCATTATGACCACGACGGCGATAACAGAACATGTCGATGACGACATCTTTCTGGAACTCCATACGGAAATCTAAAGCCATTTGCGTGACAAACAGCACCGCTTCTGGGTCGTCGCCGTTGACGTGGAAAATAGGTGGTTGCACCATCTTTGCCACGCCCGTGCAGTACTCAGTCGAGCGCGCATCATCGATACGACTGGTGGTAAAGCCAACTTGGTTATTAATCACGACATGGATGGTGCCGCCCGTGCGATAGCCGCGTGTTTGCGACATCTGGAAGGTTTCCATCACCACGCCTTGACCAGCAAACGCGGCATCGCCATGGATGCTAATTGGCAGCACAGAGCGGCCGACTCTATCGCCACGGCGGTCTTGACGCGCGCGCACCGAGCCCTCAACCACTGGCGATACAATTTCTAAGTGCGATGGGTTAAAGGCCAATGCCAAATGCATTTCGCCACCAGGCGTCATCACGTTTGATGAGTAGCCTTGGTGATATTTAACGTCGCCAGAGCCACTTTGGTTAAAAGTTTTACCAGCGAACTCATCGAAAAGATTAGTTGGCTTTTTACCTAAAATATTCACCAAAACGTTGAGACGGCCACGGTGTGCCATGCCGATAACGACTTCTTTGGTGTTGTAGCTACCAGCGCGCTGGATCAGCTCATCGATCATGGGAATCAGTGATTCGCCACCTTCTAGGCCGAAGCGTTTGGCGCCAGCAAATTTGGTGCCCAAGTACTTTTCTAGACCTTCGGCTGCGGTGATTTGCTCAAGCAAATCCTTTTTGATTTCAGTCGAAAAGCCGGGCTGGCCACGCTTGCCTTCTAAGCGCTGCTGAATCCAACGCTTTTGCACGGTATCAACAATGTGCATGTACTCAATGCCGATGCTGCCGCAATAAATCGCGTTCATGGCATCGACCATTTCACGCAGCGTGCATTCATCCTTACCGATGGCTAGGTTGCCGGTCTGAAACACGGTATCCATATCGGCGAGTGATAAGCCATGGCTAGCAATGTCTAAGTCGGCAACCGCTGGGCGTGGCATGAGACCGAGAGGGTCGAGTTTGGCTTGCTGATGACCACGGTTACGATAGCCGGCAATAAGCTGCAGCACACCCACTTGACGTCGGTCGTGACCACTGCTCACGCTGCCTGTTGGCGCGGGGCGCGAACGGCTACTGTTTTTAGCGAGAAGTAAAAATTGTTCCCGCACGCCTTTGTGCGGGGTGTCGATGCTTACGCCGTCGACACGGGGAAGTTTTTCAAAATAACTGCGCCAGTCTTCCGGCACGTCATTGGGGGCTACAAGGTATTGCTCGTACAGCTCTTCAACATAGGCGGCGTTTTCGGCAGAGAGTTGAGAGGAGTTCAACTGCCGTAGCATCTGGCCTTCTTGCATGATGATTTTCCCAAGCGGAGGTGCGCAAGGCGATTGGCACGATGGATAACCGCCGCCCTCCTTTGACTGTCCCCGTAGCACCCTTTTAGGGCACTACGACCCACACATAAGCGCTATGTTAAGCGCTTTTATGTATAAACCGCGTGAAGCAGTCTAGCGCGAATACTCGAGAGGATAAACCACTACCAAAGTGTGATTGCAGTTAATTCCGACTAAATGCGAGCGCGACTCATTAAAATAAAAAAAAGGCTCTGCCGAGGGTATCGACAGAGCCTTTTTAGAACCACCAACTGTTGGCTTTATGAGCCTTCGGTTAGCAGCATATTGCGGATATGACCAATAGCTTTAGTAGGGTTCAGTCCTTTAGGACAAACACTGACACAGTTCATGATGCCGCGGCAGCGGAATAAGGAGAACGGGTCATCAAGCTTAGCTAAACGCTCAGCTGTTGCGTTATCGCGGCTATCGGCCAAGAAGCGCCATGCCTGCAATAAAGCCGATGGACCGAGGAACTTCTCAGGATTCCACCAGAACGATGGGCAGCTGGTTGTACAGCAAGCGCACAGAATGCATTCGTACAGACCATCGATCTTGGCACGATCTTCCGGCGATTGCAGACGCTCAATCGCCGGCTCTGGCGTGTCATTAATAATGAATGGCTGCACTTTGTCGTACTGGTTATAGAACATGGTCATATCAACGACCAAATCACGAATAACCGGCAGGCCTGGCAAAGGCTTAACAATCAGATGATTGCCGCCTTTAGTGGCTTGCGAAATTGGCACGATGCAGGCCAAACCATTTTTACCGTTCATGCTGAGGCCGTCGGAGCCACACACACCTTCACGGCAGGAGCGACGATACACCAAGGTATCGTCTTGCTCTTTAACCAAGTTCAACACGTCCAACACCATCAAATCACGACCTTGCGTGTCGATTTGATAGTCCTTCATATATGGTTCGCGATCCGTTTCCGGGTTATAGCGATAGATGCTGACTTTAAGCATGATGCACCCCTGAATTAGTATGTACGAGCTTTGGGCTGGAAGGTTTTCACCTGCTTCGGCGCGAAGTTCACCGCACGCTTGCTCACCGTTTTAGTTTCGGTATTGAACAAGGAGTGCACTAGCCAGTTTTCATCATCACGCTCTGGGTAATCTTCACGGCTATGAGCACCGCGTGACTCCGTACGATTTTGTGCTGACAAAGCAGTAGCTTGCGCAGTTTCTAGCAGGTTATCGAGTTCCAGCGCTTCAACACGGGCAGTGTTGAAAGCATTGCTCTTATCGCCCAAATGCGCTTTCGCAATACGTTCGCGCAGTGCAGCAACCGCGGCCACACCTGTATCCATATCATCGCCACGACGGAAAATACCGAAGGCCGATTGCATGGTTTTTTGCAGCTCTTTGCGCAATGCAGGCACTGATTCGCCGCTAACTGAGCTATCCCAACGCGCCATACGAGATTGCGCACGCTCAATATCGGACTCGCTAGGCTGACGCTGATCAATACCTTGACGCAATGCATCTTCGATATGCAGGCCAGCAGCGCGACCAAACACCACCAAATCGAGTAGCGAGTTGCCGCCGAGACGGTTGGCGCCGTGTACCGATACGCAGGCAATTTCGCCGACAGCGTAGAGGCCGGGAATGATCGAGTCTTTGCCGGAAGCATCTGTGCTCAACGCCTGGCCATGCACATTGGTCGGAATACCGCCCATCATGTAATGGCAGGTTGGAATCACAGGGATTGGTTCTTTCACTGGATCGACGTGTGCGAAGGTTTGTGCCAACTCGCAGATGCCTGGTAGACGGCTATGCAGCACGTCTTTGCCCAAGTGATCGAGTTTCAGGTAGAGATATTCACCGTCTGGGCCAGCACCGCGACCTTCACGAATTTCCAAGGCCATGGAACGAGCAACAACGTCGCGCGAGGCCAAGTCTTTAGCGTTCGGCGCATAACGCTCCATGAAGCGCTCGCCATCTTTATTGAGCAAGTAACCGCCCTCACCGCGACAACCTTCGGTCACCAGCGTACCGGCGCCAGCGATGCCGGTTGGGTGGAACTGCCACATTTCCATGTCTTGCAATGGAATGCCGGCACGCGCCGCCATGCCAACGCCGTCGCCGGTGTTGATGTGGGCGTTAGTGGTCGATGAGTAGATACGGCCCGCACCACCAGTAGCGAACACGGTAGCTTTCGACTTGAAGAACACAGTCTCACCAGTGGCGATGTCCATGGCGATAACGCCGCAGACCGCACCATCTTGGTTACGCACGATGTCTAGCGCCAACCATTCAATGTAGAACGTGGTTTTATGCTTTAAATTTTGCTGATACAGCGTGTGCAACAGCGCATGGCCGGTACGGTCGGCAGCGGCGCAAGTACGCGCGGCCTGACCACCTTCGCCAAAGTTTTTCGACTGACCGCCGAATGGGCGCTGATAAATACGGCCTTCTTCGGTACGCGAAAATGGCAGACCCATGTGTTCAAGCTCAAACACGGCTTGTGGGCCAACCGAACACATGTACTCGATAGAGTCTTGGTCACCAATAAAGTCGGCACCTTTAACGGTGTCGTACATATGCCAGCGCCAGTCGTCATTAGGATCGGATGAAGCGATAGCACAAGTGATACCACCCTGCGCCGATACCGTGTGCGAACGCGTTGGGAATACTTTCGAAATCAAGGCAGTTTTGAAGCCCGATTGTGCTAATTGCAGTGACGCACGCATACCGGCACCGCCGCCGCCTACGATCACTGCATCAAAATTTACTGTACGCATCTTTGTCATGATCTTAGCTGCCCCAAATGATCTGAATGCCCCACACGATGACCACAAACAATGCGATCGCCATGGCCATTTGCACTAATAAGCGCAGTACATCGGCTTTCGGACCCATCTGCATCGATGTTAGGTAATCGGTGGTGACTGTCCACATGCCAATCCATGCGTGGCCTACAAACGACAGTAGTGCCAGCAAAGTGAAAATACGCATAGGCGTGGTGGTCATAAAGCTATGCCAGGTTTCATAGTCAAGGCCTGGGTGAGCAATGATCCAACCAAATAGCCAAATGGTGTAGACCGCTAAGATTACAGCACTGACACGCTGGGCGATCCAATCGGACAGACCCGAACGAGAGAAGCTTGTTGCACTTTTCATTAGAACATCACCCATACAAAGACGGCGGCGATGGCAAATGCCGAGGCCACTAATGTAGAAGTAGCGAAGGCACGACCGCCCTCCAGCGTCTCAGCAAAACCCCAGTCCATAATCAAATGCTTGATACCAGCGAGCAAGTGATAGACCAAACCAGCCAGAGAAACAAAGAGCACAGCTTTAGCGGCAACACCGCTGAGCAATTCTTTGGTCGAGGCAAAGCTTTCTGGCGAGGCCAGCGAGCAACTCAGTAGCGCAAGTAAGCCCGGCACCACAAAAAACAGCAAAATGCCTGACAGGCGATGAAGGATAGAAGCGATTGCCACTGGCGATTTAAGATTAACTTCAATGACAGTAGCCAACGATAGATTGACCGGTCTGTTGCTTTTCACAGAGAGCGTCCTGTTGGTCGGGCCCTAAGGGGCGTGGCTGATGTTTGTAATGTCCTCTAGCATAAGTACTTGAAAAACAAGATTTTTAGCTTATTTTTTGAGCGCTTAGCAGATTGGCGAGAAAGTATAATCCCGCACAGAACGTAATACAAACTAGTAAAAACGCATTTTTATAGACGAAAGTCGGGCATTTGCACCGATTGACTCCAACTTCAGTCGAATTGGTTGACAAGATAGCGGCTAATTTATTGACAATTTTGTCTCGTGATTTAAGCTAACAGCGCAACCCGCAAAGAGCTGCTCCCACGCTGTCCCCATTCTTGATGCTTGCGCCCTGAGCGTTAGTTTAATTTGATGACGCTGGTGCAGTCCTCGCTGAGCGCTGAACCCCTCTTCAGGAGACCGTGATGACGGCCAAAACCGCGACGTTAACCATTGGTGATGACACCATCAACCTACCTATCTCATCAGGCACATTAGGCCCAGATGTTGTTGATGTTAAAGATATTTTAGCCAAAGGCTACTTCACCTACGATCCAGGCTTCATGGCAACTTCAGCCTGTGAATCAAAGATCACGTTTATTGATGGCGATAAAGGTATTTTGTTGCATCGCGGTTACCCAATCAATCAACTCGCTGAGCAAGCTGAATACCTAGAAGTTTGCTATTTGCTGCTCAATGGCGAACTGCCTAATGCCGAGCAAAAAGCAGAATTCACGCAACTTGTCACTAATCACACCATGGTGAACGAGCAACTGCGCAAATTTTTTGAAGGTTTCCGTCGAGATGCACATCCGATGGCAATAATGTGTGGCGTGGTGGGTGCGTTATCAGCCTTCTACCACGATGGCTTGGACGTTAATGATCCAAAACATCGCGAAATCACGGCTATTCGATTAATCGCGAAAATCCCAACAATCGCTGCGATGAGCTACAAGTATTCGTCTGGTCAGCCGTTCATGTACCCGCGCAACGACCTGAACTATGCCGAAAACTTCCTGCATATGATGTTCGCCGTACCAGCTGATGAAGGCTATAAGGTCAATCCAGTGTTGGCGAAAGCCATGGATCGTATCTTTACTTTGCATGCTGACCATGAACAAAACGCGTCGACATCAACAGTGCGTATGGCTGGCTCCACAGGCGCCAATCCTTACGCCTGTATCGCTGCTGGCATCGCCGCACTTTGGGGCCCAGCACACGGCGGCGCCAACGAAGCCGTACTGAAAATGCTCGATGAAATTGGCAGCGTTGAAAACGTCGCTGACTTCATGGAAAAAGTGAAAACCAAAGAAGTGAAACTGATGGGCTTTGGTCACCGCGTCTACAAAAACTTTGACCCACGCGCCAAAGTCATGAAGCAGACCTGTGACGAAGTGCTAGCCGCTCTTAATATCGATGACCCGCAACTGGCATTGGCCATGGAGCTTGAGCGCATTGCCTTAAGCGATCCATACTTTATTGAGCGCAAGCTGTACCCGAACGTTGACTTCTACTCGGGCATCATCTTGAAAGCCATTGGCATTCCTACCTCAATGTTCACAGTGATCTTCGCCCTAGCGCGTACCGTCGGCTGGATTTCACATTGGCTGGAAATGCACAGTGCGCCGTATAAAATTGGCCGCCCTCGCCAACTTTATACGGGTCACACACAGCGTGACTTTACACCGGTCGATAAACGCTAAGTTTACCGACACAAAAAAGCCGCGAAATTCGCGGCTTTTTTGTGTCTACTAATTTAGCTTCCAAAACAAAGGCTGAATCAGTAAGTATTATTCTTAACGCGCCATCGCTGCAGGCTGCCATTGCCCAACGGTAATCGTGGCGGCAGTAGCACCAGCTTCAGAGACACAGGCACTGGCAAACACATCTTCAGCATGCTCACGGCAAGCGCCGCAGCACGTTGATACGCCCGTGCGTTGCTGCAAGGCATCAAAGGTATCTACCCCATCACGCGCGGCTTGAGTAATAGCGCGATCGGTAACTCCGTGGCATAGGCAAACATACATGGGCGGCGCCCTCGGTACATGTCGATGTACTAAGTATAAATAAGATAGATTCGTATTTGCAAGTACTACTTACTTTCGCCTCCGCATTCGCCCTGCTAGTCTCATCGCCAGTTTACTTTTGGAGACATCTTTATGGCCGCACTCGCCTTTATCGGCCTAGGTGTCATGGGCTACCCCATGGCTGGGCATTTACAGCGCGCCGGACATCAAGTAACTGTATGGAACCGTAGCGAAGCAAAAGCCATCGCCTGGCAAGAGCAATATCATGGCCAGCGCGCCAGTAGCGCCAGAGAAGCTGCGGCTGCGGCCGATATAGTGCTCACCTGTGTGGGTCGCGATGAAGACATTGCAGAAGTCGTGCGCGGCTCAGATGGCATAGCTGCTGGTCTAAAGCCGGGCGGCCTCATAATTGATCACTCCACCGTGTCGGCGGCAATCACCCGCACACTCGCAGCGGAAGTTAGCGAGCACGGCATTGACTGGGTCGATGCCCCTGTTTCGGGCGGCCAACAAGGCGCAGAAAACGGCCAACTGAGCATCTTCTGCGGCGGCAGCGAGGCGGCAGTTGCCCGCGCGCACGACGTGCTCGCTACCTATGCTAAAGCCCAAGCGCATATTGGCGGCTGCGGCCAAGGCCAATTAGCCAAGATGGTCAACCAAATCTGCGTAGCAGGCGTCATTGAAGGCTTGGCTGAAGGCATGCACTTCGCGCAACAAGCTGGCCTTGATGTGGCTAAAGTCATGCCCTTAATCGGCCAAGGTGCAGGATCATCATGGCAGCTGCTGAATCGCTACCAGACCATGCTCAACGATAAATATGAGCACGGCTTTGCAGTTGATTGGATGCGCAAAGATTTGGCTATTGTTTTGGCCGAGGCTCGCGCCTTAGGCCTGCAACTGCCAGCAACCGAAATGATTGATGATTTCTATGCCGATGTACAAAGTCTTGGTGGCGGGCGCTGGGACACTTCCAGCTTATTGCGCCGCTTACAAGAAAAATCCCGATGAAACGATGACAAACGCAGACCAATGCGCTTCAATCGCTCCACCACTTACCCCAAGAACAAAGGACACAATATGATTCGTTCTTCTAAGCTAGTACCCAAGCTGGCGATTACATTTGGTGCCGCTGCACTACTAGCTGCTTGCAACCCTTTCGGTAGCAGCACGCCAGAAACCGAAACTGAAAAATTCAGCTACTCCGTTGGCGTCGACATCGGCAAGTCTTTGGAAACTATCCGCGATGACCTCGATATGGCCGCGCTAACCCAAGGCCTTGATGATGTAATGGCGAAAAACGAATTGGCCATGGATGACGCAACTCGCCGCGAAATCCAAACCACCGTGGCGCAAAAGCTGCGTGAAAAGCACATGAAAAAGCAGGAAGAAGAAGCTAAATCGGCCGTTGCTGGTGGCGCAAAATTCTTAGCTGAGAATGGCAAAAAAGAAGGCGTGACAACAACTGCTAGCGGCTTGCAATACCGCGTGTTGACTGCCGGCACAGGCGCTAAGCCAACCGCTGAAGACACTGTCACCGTGCATTACAAAGGCACGCTGCTCAATGGCGAAACTTTCGACAGCTCATATGACCGCAAAGAGCCAGCAACATTCCAGCTCAACCAAGTTATTCCTGGTTGGACTGAAGGCGTGCAGCTAATGACTGTTGGCAGCAAATACGAGTTTGTTATCCCCGCCGCTCTTGCCTATGGCGAGCAAGGCGCTGGTGGCAAAATCGGCCCTAACCAAGTGCTGAAATTTGACGTCGAACTTTTAGACATCAAGAAATAAGTTCTTGCTGATGTAAAAAAGCCCAGTCTTGACTGGGCTTTTTTATGCCTGCTCATCTTGCGAAAAGCAGTTTTTAATCGCGGCATGGCAAGCATCTGAAACAGCTCACCATGCCTATCGATGCTTAGCGCTCGATAATAGCAACAACACCTTGACCGCCAGCGGCACAGATCGAGACCAAACCTCGGCCCTTACCTTTTTCGCTGAGGATTTTCGCCAGTGTGCCAACGATACGACCACCCGTAGCAGCAAATGGGTGACCCGCGGCCAATGACGAGCCATTGACGTTGAGCTTGCTGCGGTCGATTGAACCTAAAGGTGCATCTAAACCTAAGCGCTCTTTGCAGAACTTGGGGTCTTCCCATGAAGCCAATGTAGCTAACACTTGCGATGCAAATGCTTCATGAATTTCATAGAAATCAAAATCTTGCAGCGTTAAACCACGACGAGCCAACATACGTGGCACGGCATAGGCAGGCGCCATCAGCAAGCCTTCTTTCTTGTTCACAAAGTCGACCGAAGCCACTTCGCCATCAACTAAATAAGCCAAAATAGGCAGATTGTGTTCTTTTGCCCAAGCTTCGCTGGCCAGCAAAACTACTGACGCACCATCGGTCAATGGTGTTGAGTTAGCCGCTGTCATGGTGCCGGTTTCACGATCACCAAAGCATGGTTTCAGTGTCGCCAGCTTTTCGATATTGGAATCTGGGCGCAGGTTTTGGTCGCGCTTGAGGCCAAGGTATGGCGTCACTAGATCGTCGAAGAAACCGCGCTCATAAGCAGCGGCAAGCTTGTGGTGACTGCTAACGGCCAGCTCATCTTGCGCGGCACGTGGCACGTTCCATTCTGCTGCCGTGATGGCCGCGTGATCACCCATGGCCAAACCAGTACGTGGCTCGCCGTTACGTGGCAGATCAGGAATCAAATGCTTGGGGCGAATTTTCGACAATGTTTTCAGCTTGGCACCGGTGGTTTTGCCACGGTTTACTTCCAGCAAAATGCTGCGCAGGCCTTCGCTTAGCGCAATTGGCGCATCCGATGTGGTGTCAACGCCGCCGGCGATGCCAGATTCGATTTGGCCAACAGCAATTTTGTTAGCAACCAAAATCGCAGCTTCCAAGCCAGTACCGCAGGCTTGTTGAATGTCGTATGCGGTTGTTTCTGGCGCAAGCTTAGTGCTCAGCACGCATTCGCGAGTTAAGTTGAAGTCACGGCTATGTTTGAGCACGGCACCGGCAACGACTTCGCCAATGCGCAGACCGTCGAGGTTGCAGCGACTAACTAGGCCATCAAGAGCGGCAGTTAGCATGTCTTGATTGGAAGCTGTGGCGTAGACACTATTGGAACGAGCAAAAGGGATGCGGTTGGCGCCAACGATGGCGACCTTACGTAATGTGGTCATGTTGAGACTCCTGTGGAAAACCCCGACACGCTAGCACAAAAGCCGGACAAGCTATTGACCGAAATACACCATCTAGTAGAGAAGCGGGCAAATACAGCGGCCTCGAGATTTGGTAGTCTGCGTCCACACTAATTATTGCGCCTGCCGTTTCACCGCATATTGCGCCAAACAGCACGCCACTCTCCGCCACATTTATCGATGAGGAATCCCATCATGAGCGATCGTTATATTGATTTTGTGAACTCCCCTTTTGGCCAATTAGTGGCTAAAAACCTTGGCCTACCAAACCCAATGCCGCTGGATCGTTTTGATGCCAACGCGCCAGTGGTAAAAGGCACGGTATTGTTGGGTGCTGCAAATGGCGGCGACTTGACTGATGCGATTGCTAAAGTACTAAGCAATATCAACGCAGAAACTCTCGCCTTTTCCGATAGCGGTGTGCAAGAAGCCGCTGCCAGCGTTGGCCTTAATGCTCAAGCCTATGCGCCAAGCGCCGAAGACACGCAGAAATTTAAAGCCTTGGTGTTTGATGCTTCAGGTATTAAAACTAGCGCTGAACTAAAAGCACTGCACAGCTTCTTCGGCCCAGTCATTCGCAAAATGAGCGGCTCAGGTCGCATCATTGTTATCGGCCGCACACCTGAATTGCTCGACGACGCCAAATACACCACGGCTCAGCGCGCACTCGAAGGCTTCACGCGCGCCATCGGCAAAGAAGTGAAAAAAGGCTGCACCGCACAGTTGGTCTATGTTGCACCAGGTGCCGATGCCAACTTGGAATCGACACTGCGCTTCTTTATCTCGCCAAAATCAGCTTATGTTTCTGGCCAAGTGGTGCGCGTGCAAGCCACTGCCATCGTCGGTGAAACACCAAACTGGGCACAACCACTGAGCGGCAAAGTAGCTTTGGTCACTGGCGCTTCACGCGGCATTGGTGAAGCCATTGCGCAAACTTTGGCGCGCGACGGTGCACACGTTATTTGCCTCGATGTGCCACAGCAAGAAGCCGACTTGCAGCGTGTAGCCGCTAGCATCAATGGTTCCGTACTCGCGCTGGACATCACTGCTGCTGATGCGCCGAAAGCTATCGCTGCGCATTGCAAAAAAGCCCACAAAGGCTTGGACATCATCGTGCATAACGCCGGTGTCACTCGTGACAAAACTTTGGCCAATATGAAAGATCAGCTCTGGAATATGGTCATCGACATCAACTTATCGTCGGAAGAACGCATCAACGACGAATTGATTGCGAAGAAAATCTTGCGCGCCAATGGCCGTGTCATTTGCGTGTCATCGATTTCCGGCATCGCCGGCAATATGGGTCAGAGCAACTACGCAACGTCGAAAGCCGGCGTGATTGGCATGGTTAACAGCATGCAACCGCTGCTGGAAAGCAAAGGCGTGACCATCAATGCCGTGGCTCCAGGCTTTATTGAAACGCAAATGACTGCGGCTATTCCATTCGCCATCCGCGAAGCTGGTCGTCGCATGAACTCGATGTCGCAAGGCGGTCTGCCAGTCGACGTTGCTGAAGCCATTGCATGGTATGCCAGCCCCGCCTCAAACGGCGTCAACGGCAATATCGTCCGCGTTTGCGGCCAAAGCCTGATCGGCGCTTAAGGGTTAGAGTCATGTCTGCTATTGAAATGAAGGATGCGCCTAGCGCCTTAGGTTTTTACGCCAAGGCCGTGCTCAACGGCTTTAGCGCTAAAGGCGATGCACTGCCAACGCTCACCGTGAGTCAGCGCGATGTGCGCATCGACCGTGCGCATTTGACCGAATACAACCGTGTCTGCGGTTTCGCGGTACGCGACACCCTGCCATCGACCTATTTGCATGTGCTCACGTTCGACCTGCAAATGCGCGTGATGACCGACAAGGCCTTCCCATTTGCACTGCTTGGCCTCGTGCACATCAGCAATGACATCACTCAGCTGCGCCCTGTGCGCGCCGATGAAGTGCTGCGCTTCACCACAACAGCCACCAACTTGCAGCCGCATGACAAAGGCGTGACCTTTGACCTGCTTAGCAAAGCTTTTGTTGGCGATGAGCATGTCTGGACTGGCGTTAGCACTTATTTACGCCGCCAAGCAGTGGCCAAAGACTCAGGCAGCACGAAGCGTCCAAGCACGGCGGAAGCTCGCGCCTTAGTGAAAGCGAAAAAAGTCGGTTCGGCGAATGCCTATTGGCAAGTTCCAGCCGATATTGGCCGTCGTTATGGCGCTATCTCGGGCGATCGCAACCCCATCCACCTGTATGCGGTAACCGCTAAGTTACTGGGCTTCCCGCAAGCTATTGCGCATGGCATGTGGACAAAAGCAGCAGCTTTGGCGGCGATGGAGTCGATTTTACCCAAAGCTTATACGGTGAGCGTGCAGTTTAAGCTGCCCGTGTTATTGCCGGCGAAAGTCGCATTTAGCAATGAGCTCGGTGCAACGAAAACTTCGTTTACGGTGGCGGATGCGCGTAAAGGCAAGCCACACTTGGCCGGCACGATTACTGATTTAGCACCAGCTAAAGCTCAGCCTAAGGCTGCGCCGGCAGTGAAAGCAGCTCCTAAGGCAGCTGTTAAAGCTGAGGCAAAACCTGAAGTAAAAGCGGCACCGAAGACTGCGGCTAAGCCAAAGCCACCAGCTAAAGCGGCTCCAGCTGCAAAGCCTGCGGCTACGACTAAACCAAAGCCTGCCAGCAAAGCTGCTGTGAAACCAGCCATTAAGCCAAAGGCAAAACCTAAGGCTTAAGCGGTACCAACCAGCCGTGTGCATACTCGGGGTGGCTCAAGCGCGTTAAACGCAGCGCGAAAGCCGCCTCGAGCGCCGCCACATAGCCATCAGCGCTAACTTCTCCTGCCCATAGCACCTCGCCCTGCCCCATCACTAACGCATGCGTGGCGAAAGCGAACGGCGCATTCATATCATGCACGCTCGCCAATACCGTGGCGCCACTCGCGGTCATCTGCGCACAGGCGTGAAATACCGTTTGCTGATGTGGCCAATCTAAGGCCGCCAAAGGCTCATCGAGCAGCCACAGACGCGGCTCACTTGGCTCAGCCAAAGCCAACTGCAAGGCCGAGCGCGCTAGCATCACGCGCTGCTGCTCACCACCCGATAATGTTGGCCAGCGCCGCTCTAATAGCTGCGTAATATCCCAGGTTTGCACAATGTCATCGAGGCAATGCGCCAAGCGCGGATGCGAGCCGCCCCAAGGGTAAGCCGCCATTTGCACAATTGCCGCCACCGACAGCGCTGCCATCAAGCCATGATGCTGCGGCAAAACACTACGTTGCTGCGCCCAGCGCCGATTATTCCAACTTGGCAAGGGCTGGCCATGCCACTCAGCACAGACATTGGCCGCGCCCTGCTCACTGTCTATGCCGCTAATATGGCGCAATAACGTCGACTTGCCGGCACCATTGGGGCCTAAAATCGCCCAGCATTGCTGTGGCAAAAAGCTCAGTTCCGGCAGCGCTAGCACCGGCGTGTTATTGGCGGCAAAAAGCGTTTGCTGCGATAGCTTCAGGCCGCTCATCGCTGCCACCGCTGACGCAAAATAATCAGGAAGAATGGTGCGCCAAAGAGCGCAGTTAGTATGCCGACGGGCAACTCCAGCGGCGCCATCAAGGTGCGCGCCAAGGTGTCGGCGAAGATCGCCAGTGCACCGCCCACGAGCAAGGTTGCTGGCATCAGCTGGCGATGCATGGAACCAACAAGACGACTGGCAATATGCGGTGCCATCAAGCCGATAAAGGCAATGCTGCCAGTTTGCGCCACGGCCATCGCTACCACGGCGGCGCTCGCCCAAATGACTTGGCGACGAAAGCGCCGCACATTCAAACCTAAATGCCCAGCCTCGCGCTCGCCCAAGAGCCAAATATCGAAGCTGGTGCAGCGCTTTATCCCCCAACCGAGAAGCACCAGCAAGAGCACCGCATTGGCCGCTAGCCATGGCCATTCGGCATTGGCAAAGCTGCCCATAAGCCAAAAACTACCAGCTCGAAGGCCGCTGTCGGGAGCCAAAATTAGCAGCAGCTGAGTGGCAGCTGAGAGCACGGCATTGAGTGCGATACCAACCAATAGCAAAGCTTCCGCTTGTAACTGATAGCGCCGAGCCATCGCTAACACCGTTAATAGCGACAATGCAGCGCCTACGCAGGCGGCAAATGGCAAAACCAAGGCATAGGTCGTGCCTAGCAATAAGCTCAGAACGGCGGCCAAGCTCGCGCCGGCACTAACGCCGAGTAAGCCAGGCTCAACCAAGGCATGGCGAAAGAGTGTTTGCAGCCATAAGCCTGCCACCGCCAAACCAGCGCCGGCCATAAACGCCAAGAGCACCCGAGGAAAACGTAGCTGCCAAAAAATCTCGGCACCTAAATCGCCATTGGGCAAATCGTATGCCAAGGCCATTGCCAATAAGGCCGCAACAGCACTTGCTAGCGCGAACTTGCCTAATGGCGAAGAATAAGACAGAGAAAATGCCATGGGCTAGTGAGTCAAACCGCAAAAAAGAAGACGACAAGCATAGGGTGTGAGTAACAAACGGTCTACTCTCGTGCTACACAGTTTGCCTAGAGAAAATATTGCCTCGGCCGATCTCTAAGTAGAGAGTAGAAAAAGCTACATGACCCGCGGAGGGCATCATGGATAAGTCGAACACTACAAGCAAAAACACCGCATTAGTACTTTCTGGCGGCGGTGCGCGAGCGGCTTACCAAGTCGGTGCTCTACAAGCTATTGCCGAGATGATGCCTGATCATTGCGGCAGTCCCTTCCCAATTATTTGCGGCACTTCTGCTGGCGCGCTCAACGCCACGAGCTTAGCCATGCACGCCGCCTGCTTCCAAGAAGGTGTAAATGCGCTACGCGAAGTCTGGGCCGGCTTTCACAGCGCTCAGGTCTATCGCACCGACTGGCCGGGTGTGCTCGGCGGCGCCTTTCGCTGGCTCTGCAACTTAGCATTTGGTTGGTTTAACCGCGGCACGCCAGTCTCACTGCTCGACAATTCACCTTTGCGCCATCTGCTCAGCGAAGCCATAGACCTCAGTCGCCTACCCGCCGCCATCCAAGCAGGTCACTTAAGGGCGCTCTGCATTACTGCCTGTAGCTACACACGCGGCGATTCAGTGAGCTTTTTCCAAGGTGCCAGTGATTTAGATAACTGGTCGCGTGCTCGGCGGCGCGGCGTGCGCTGCGACCTAAGCATTGAGCATTTAATGGCCTCAAGCTCGATTCCCATGCTATTTCCTGCGGTAAAACTCGATCAGGAATACTACGGCGATGGCGCATTACGTCAACTCGCGCCCATCAGTCCCGCGCTGCACTTAGGCGCAGATAAAATTTTGGTGATTGGTTCTGGAATGCAAAGCCCTGAGCCAAAACGCTTTAAGCGCAGTGGCTATCCTAGCCTCGCTGAGATCATCGGGCACATCATGAGCAGCTCGTTTACCGATAGCTTAGAGATGGATATTGAGCGCTTACATCGTATCAATAACACCGTAAAACAGCTGCCCGCCGAAGCCACCACCAGCTTACGGCCAGTGGATTATTTGGTGTTAAGCCCTGAGCTTGCCAGTATCGAAGAGCTCGCCAGCCAATACGCCAGTTCATTGCCACCGGCTATTCGCAGCTTTGTGCGCGGCGCGGGTGTGACTAAGCGCGGCGGCTCCAACGTGTTGAGTTATCTACTTTTTGAAACCGACTACACGCAGGCGTTAATGGCCTTGGGCTACCGCGAAACGCGGGCGCGTGAAGTCGAGCTGCGTGAGTTTCTACGCCCTGCCGATGCACCACCAAGCAACGTCTACAACTTACGTCGCGATAGCCAGCGCAATTGAAAAAGCGGGTCTTACTTGGCTTGCCCGCGCAGTCGAATGAAGCCGTTGCTTTCGTGGCGGGCTAAGCACATTAGGCAATTGGTGGTGAACTCTCCGCATTTTTCGGCCTAGGCGCGCGGCGGCGTTGTAGGCCTTCTTGCGCCGTTGAGGCTACCAAGCGGCCATCGCGGGTGTAAATCAAACCACGATTCATGCCCTTGGCTGCAGAGGCTGATGGCGCATCCATATGGTAATAAAGCCATTCATCCATGCGCGCTTCACGGTGAAACCACATGGCGTGATCGATGCTTGCGCATTGCATGTCTGGCTGCATGAAATGCGCGCCATGCGGCAACATAGCTGTGCCCATCAAGGCAAAGTCTGATGAAAATGCCAACATGCATTGGTGCAGAAATGGGTCGTCGGGTAAGGTCATTTGCGCCTTCATCCAATGCCCGCGCATTGGCTCTTTTGGCTGTGCATCAAACGGGTTAACAGGATCAATTGGGCGCAACTCAATCGGGCGCTCCAGTTCTAACCACGCGCGATGCTTTTCCGGCACATAGGGCGCAATCATGCGGCGCAGATCAAGCTCGCTAGTAAAGGCCTCAGGCCCTTCGACATCGGGCATAGGGAATTGATGATCAAAACCAGCCTCTTCGGTGGCAAACGAGGCCATCATGGTGAAAATAATTTCACCAAACTGAATGGCCTTCACCGTGCGTGTGGTGAAGCTACGGCCATCACGCACACGTTCAACTGAGTAGACGATGGGTGACTTAGGGTTGCCGGGGCGGAGAAAGTAAGCGTGCAGCGAGTGCGCCAACAGGTTGTTTTCCACCGTGCGGCCAGCAGCCATTAGCGCCTGACCTAAGACTTGGCCGCCAAAGACATTGTGGCCAAAGTAGTCGTGACTGCGGCCACGAAACAGGTTCACTTCTAAGTTTTCTAAGTCCAGCAGCGATAACAACTCTTCCATTACAACAGACATTGCTTACTCCTTCGGTCGGTTCCACGCCACAATTTCGACAAAATGATAATTGCCGTGCGTGCGTTTGTTCGGCTTTTGTTACACTCAGGCTCGATTTTAACGCGTCACTGCTTTATTTAGACGCTAGCTTTTGTACAGGATGCCTGCATTATGCTGAGATTTCTCGGTCTAGATCGCCTATTACGACTTATTACCCGCAGCTTGATGTACCTCTGGGTGCGCGTGCAAGTCTCGCCAAATGATCTCGCGCTTTTAGGTATCGACCCTAATCGTCCCATTTGCTATGTCTTGCAAAACCGTCTGCTCTCGAGCGTGCTGGTTTTAGAAGCAGAGATGAGTCATCTCGGCATGCCTCGGCCATTGAGCTCGATGCGGCGCTTTGGCTTACGCGAAAAGCACTCATTGATTTGCCTAACGCAAGAGCATCGCAACCCGCTGGCAAAACCTCGTCACGCGCATTCACCACGCCTAGTGTCATTGATGGACGCGGTCTTTGAAGACCCAACGCTCGATGTGCAATTAGTGCCAGTGACTATTTTGTGGGGCCGCTCGCCCGACAAAGAAAGCTCGTGGCTAAAAATTCTCTTTGCTGATTCATGGGCAACGCCATCGGCATTGAAGCAGTTCATCACCATCATCTTGCATGGTCGCCAAACCATTTTGCGCATGAACCCACCCATTTCTCTGCGCCAACTCTGCGACGACACGCAAAGTAGCGAGCGCAGCCTGCGCAAAGTATCGCGCGTGTTACGTGTGCATTTCCGTCGCCAGCGCACTGCTGCCATTGGCCCGGACATGTCGCACCGCCGCACCATGCGTAGCGACATTATCGGCTCCGATGTTGTGCAAGCAGCCATTGCCAAAGAAATGGAAACTCACGATGTCACTCGTGATGTTGCTGAAGCGCGGGCTCGTATTTACGTCAACGAGATTGCCTCGGACTACTCATATCCAGTGATTCGCTTCTTTGAGAAGTTTTTAAACTGGCTGTGGACGCGCTTGTATAACGGCGTCACGGTGAACAACTTCGAAGTTATCGAAAAACATGTCGCCGATCACGAGATTATCTATGTGCCCTGCCATCGCAGCCACATCGATTATCTGCTGCTGTCCTATGCCATTTTCACGCGTGGCTATATGGTGCCGCACATCGCCGCTGGCGCGAACTTAAACATGCCGGTGGTGGGCAGCTTGCTACGCCGCGCTGGCGCATTCTTTTTACGCCGCACATTCAAAGATAACTTTCTTTATGGCGCGGTGTTTAACGAATACCTGCACCAAATTTTAAGCCACGGCTATCCCATGGAGTATTTCGTTGAAGGCGGCCGTAGCCGCACGGGACGCCTGCTGCCGGCGAAACTTGGCATGGTCAATATGACCTTGCGCAGCTATCTGCGTGACCACAAGCGCCCGCTAGTGTTTATTCCTGCCTATATTGGCTATGAAAAACTTATGGAAGGTGGCACCTATATTGGTGAGATGCAGGGCCGTCCAAAAGAGAAAGAAAATCTATTCTCTTTAGTGATGTCTATTCGCAAGCTAAAAAAAGTCTTTGGCCGGGTGCATTTAAGCTTTGGCGCACCGATCTACCTAGACCAGCATCTCGACACACATATGCCAAACTGGCGCGCTGATGGCCCTGCTGCTGCCGATTCAGCAGCCTTTATACCAACGTCTATGGCGCTTGGTCTTGAGATCAGCACCGGCATTAACGCCAGTGCCGTGGTCAACCCCATCAACTTATTAAGCTTGGTGCTGTTATCGACGCCGAAACACGCCATCGATGAAGATCAGCTCGCCGAACAAGTCGCGCTGTATAAGTCCCTGCTTGCTGCCGTGCCTTACACCGAGCGTGTCACCCTCACCGAGCTCGATGGCCCGGCCATGGTGGCATACGGTGAAGAGCTGAAAATCCTACAGCGACGTAAGCATCCACTCGGCGACTTGCTTTATCTGCACGAAGAAGAAGCCGTGCTGATGACGTACTTCCGCAACAACACGTTGCATTTGTTCGCCCTGCCCTCATTGATCGCAGTGCTACTTCTGCAATGTGGCGACATCTCTGACGAGGAGCTGCTACGCCGCGTGAAGTCGGTCTATCCTTTCTTAAAATCTGAGCTGTTTTTACGCTGGAATGAAGACGAATTGGCCGACGTTGTGGCGCAATACATCGACGCAATGATTGACTTAAAACTAGTCAATCGCACGCGCTCTGGCTGCCTAGCACCACCAAAAGTCAGCAGCGAAGAATATGCTCGCTTGCATATTTTGAGCCGTGGCCTGCGCCAGACTCTGGTGCGTTACCACATGACGGTGACGATTTTGAACCAGCGCGGCACCGGTAAGCTAACGCAGCAACAGCTAGAAGAGCTTTGCCATTTACTTGCTCAGCGCCTGTCATTTGTGCGTGAGTTCAGTGCCCCTGAGTTCTTCGATAAAGGCTTGTTTAAGGGCTTTTTAGACACACTGAAAGCATTAGGCTTCATTCAAGTCTGTGGTCAAGGCACGATAGTGTTCGATAAGCGCCTTGGTGGCCTTGCGCAAGAAGCCTTGGAGGTACTGCCTAGCGGCATTCGCCAAGCCATTTTGCAGGTGACGTTGATTACCGACGAGGAAGTGAATATTGCTTTAGACGCACTTGAGGCCAGCAAAGAGCGTAAGAAACAACGCGCCGCGGCAAAAGCCAACTCATAATGGTCTGGTGCTGAAAATCTCTTAGAGTTGCATATCCATGGAACTAGCCCCGCCCGCGGGGCTTTTTTCTACCCACATGAAACTGGCTTAGCTTAACGCTCTTGGCGTATAGAGATCGAAACGGCTGCTTTGGCCGAGCATACGTTGGTGCGGTTCATCACCATTGAGATCGGGTGCAATGCGCGGACGCTTAACCACCACACGCTTGGTCGCCACAGCTCGCGCCAATGCCAGCAAAGCATCGGCATCTTCGTCACTACCAACCACATGGCGAAATGCCCACATGTCCTTTTTCACCTTCGCGGACTTTTCGCGATGCGGAAACATCGGATCTAAATACACTACTTCGGGGCGCGCCTCTGGTGGCAGTAGCAACTTAGCGCGCAACACACTCTGCGCATCATCGGCGTGCAATATTAAGCGCTCAGCCGTGCCTGCTAACTGAGCACTTTGCTGAGCGCGGCGCAGGCCATCGGCTAATAAGGCATGCACCAAGGGCACACGCTCAACCATTTCTACTTGCGCGCCAAGTGAAGCCAATATCCAGCTATCGCGACCAAGGCCTGCAGTAGCATCAAGCACACGAGGTGTGGCGCCCTTACGCAGGCCACAGGCGCGAGCAACGGCCTCACCGGCACCATGACCATTGGCAATGCGTCGCTGCAAGCTTGCATCGGCAAAATCAACGCGCACAGGCCCAGGTAAAGGTTTTTCTAGCGTTTGTAGTGCTAGGCCGTGCTCATCATAAATAAGCACAGACTCGGCGCTATCTGTGTGATCGGCTTGAGAGTTGCCATCATTTGCTTCAGTAATGCGCGTTTGCAGTCCGGCAAATAATTGTCGGCGATGCTGATTTTGCTCGCGCCCTGCCAACGGCTGCTCAGGCCATCCAGCCACGAATATCGCACCCAGCCTTTGTGCTTGCTCTTGTGCAAGCTCGGCATGAGCCTGCGTTAAGCAATACAGCGCCAGACTCATGACAGCCAGTTAATCCAGCCCGCCCAAGCGCTGATAAAGATGAATAGGCCAAAGCCGATGCGATACCAAGCAAACACCGTAAAGCCATGCGTGGAGACAAAGGCGACCAGGGCTTTCACCACCCAAGCGGCGACGAGGAATGCAGAAATAAAGCCAATGGCGAAGACAGGAAGATCGGCCAAGATAAATTCGTGACGGTGTTTAAAGACTGAATATACCGTGGCGCCAATCATGGTTGGTACGGCTAAAAAGAATGAGAACTCAGTAGCTGTTTTACGTGACAAGCCCACCAGCAAGCCGCCAATGATGGTCGCGCCCGAACGCGAGGTGCCGGGAACCATCGCTAAGCATTGAGCAAAGCCAACCTTAAGCGCGTCTTGCCAGCGCATATCATCGACATCATGCACGCGCACAATATGCTCACGGCGCTCAGCCCAGAGGATGACGACGCCACCTAAGATCAGCATAAAAGCGACTACGAAAGGACTAAATAAATAGTCGCGAATCACGCCAATTGCAAAGAAGCCAATAACTGCCGCCGGCAAAAAGCCCACTAAAATATTCACCACAAAGCGTGTAGACACTGGCTCTTTACTGAAGAAGCCACGAGTCACTCGGTTTAAGCGCTCGCGATAGTCCCAGCACACGGCCAAAATAGCGCCAAGCTGAATTGAAATTTCAAACACTACGCGTTTATCGTGAGTCCAGAAGTTCATCAGCTCGCCGGCAAGGATTAAATGCCCCGTGCTGGAGATCGGTAAAAATTCGGTAAGACCTTCGACAATGCCCATGAGTAGAGCTTGAAAATACAGTAGATAGTCCATCAAAAATCCTATGGTGCGGTGCTAATGGCGGCGGCCGAGTAGGCCTGATAAAAAGCGCTTGGCATGCGGCGAATACGGCCTTGGGCAATATCGACACAAACGAAATGGGTGCTGCCACGGAATACCGTTTGGCCATCGCTGAGACGAATAAATTGATAACAGCGATGCGTGGAAAGTTTATCAACCTCGGTCAGCCATGTGGCTAATATCAGCTCGTCATCGAGGTGTGTGGGCAATAAATAGGACAGTTCGTGCTTGCGTACGACCATGCCGTGGCCGGAGGCTTCATATTCGTCTGGGCCTAGGCCTAATGCACTCGAGTGCGACCACGCCACATCCTCAAGCCATTGTAAGTACACAACATTATTGGTGTGGCGCATGACATCGATATGTTCAGGCAACACACGCACGGTGACGGTATGCGGTTGCAGATGATCGAAGCTAGGGCTGCTCATAGGCCGCGACCGGGCAATTTTCGCCAGACATTATCGCGTAAATACACGGGCAAGGCCTGCTCAGGCGCCAGTGCTGGTTTATCGACTAGATACTCAGCCGCTAGGCCGGCAACATCGACGGCGCTAGGCGCTAGATCTGGCCATTGCTGACTGACAGGCATTTGCGCCGATAACACCTCGCCATAGCTGCTCCAGCCGCTGCCGACACCAACGCGCTCTATGTTGCTGGTAAGCCACTCAGCAGGTAGCGCATCGGGCTTGCACACCACTACCGGCGCTGTTGGCTGCATCCAACCATCGACGCAATGAAACACGCCAGCGTAAATCTCGCCCATGCGGGCATCGAAGCAGGCCATGACATCGCTAACGCCATGTTCGCGCCAGGCCGCTTGCGCCAAGGTTTGTAAGCTGCAAATGCAGACCATGCCAAGGTCTGCGCCAAACGCTAAGCCCTGCGCCACGGAAGCGCCAATGCGCACGCCAGTAAAGGCGCCGGGGCCGTTAGCGTAGGCAATGGCATCGAGTGATTTTAGCGCCCAGCCAGACTCGCTGAGCAGCTCATCGACCATCGGCAAGATGAGCTGTGTTTGCTCACGCGGGGCAAATTGATGGCGAAAAATCATCTCGCCAGACTCAGTCGATAGCAATGCGGCCGAACAGTATTCGGTGGTGGTTTCTAAGGCCAGCAACTTCATGTGTGCGCAGGCTCCAAGGCATTAATAAACTCAAAAAACTCGGTCACAACAGCAATTTCTCGGGTGCGACGCATGGGCGGCAAGCTTTGCAAAAACAACTGACCATAGGGCTTACCGACTAAACGCGGGTCGCAGACCATGAGCACGCCAGTATCGAGCACATCACGAATCAAACGCCCTGCGCCCTGCTTCATGCTGATAATCGCCGATGGCAGCTGATAGGCCATAAATGGATTCTGGCCACGCGATTTATAGGCATCAAGGCGAGCTGACATCACCGGATCACCCGGTGAGGCGAACGGCAGTTTATCAATAATAACCAGCGATAGCGCCTGACCGCGCACATCAACGCCTTCCCAAAATGCACCCGTGGCCAATAAAACGCACTGCTCAGTGCTGGCAAAGCGGCGCAATAGTTCGGCTTTCGGCTGCGTGCCCTGAACCAAGAAAGTAAAGTCGAGCTGCTTTGGCAGCCATTCGGCAGCTTCACGCAGCGCTCTATGCGAGGTGAAAAGAAAAAATGCGCGGCCCTGACTGGCATTTAGCACTGGCACTGCAGCTCTCAAAACAGCATTGGTGTAATCCATCGCGCCAGTGTCAGGTAAGCCGCGCGGCACATAAAACAAGGCCTGCTGCTCATAGGCGAAGGGGCTAGGTAGCTGAATCGCCTCAATATCATCGCTCAAGCCTAGCTGCTGGCGAATATGACGAAAATCTTCGCGCACGGCCAAAGTTGCCGAGGTAAATATCCACGCCATCGGGTCTTGATCAATCAGCGCGCGAAATGGCTGCGAGACTTCTAGCGGCGTCCATTGCAGCACAAAGCCTTTGCGGAAGGTCTCGAACCAATGCACTTGGTTGTCTGGCGTGTCGCCGGTGAGCTCTTCAAAGGCCTTGCCTAGCTCTTCGGCACGGCGGTGGCAGCTATCCAAACCCTTGCTACGATCTTTCAGCGCCGCTAAGGCATCGAGTAAGGCGCCTAAGCTTAAGTTCACCGCCGCAATAGCGGCCGGCATCTCTGGCTGCTCAATGACCTCGGCCCACACGCCCTTGCGCGAGTCTTCACCCAGCTGCAGACGAAAATGCGCTAATCGCGTCTCGATGACCGACACCAAATCATTAGCGCCACGTAAATCACCGCCAGCCGCCAAGATTTCGCGCAAGGTGTCGGCCAGCAAATCGTTAATTTGCCGCGACGATAGGCTCTGGCCAAAGAACATCGCCGCCGTTTCCGGCAACTGATGCGCCTCATCAAAAATCACCGCATCTACCGCCGGCAATAGCTCACCAAAGCCGCGATCTTTCAGGGCTTTATCGGCAAAAAATAAATGGTGATTGACCACGATGATGTCGGCCTCGGCCGCCTGCTCACGCGCCTTCATCAGCGGGCAATCATCGATTTTTGGACACTCTTGGCCCAGACAGTTATCCGCCGTACTCGTCACCAATGGCCAGACGCTAGAGTCTTCAGCAATGTCGATAAGTTCAGCAATATCGCCCATTTGCGTCTTGCCTGCCCACGCCGCCACACGCTGCAAATCGTGCACGACCTGTTTGCTCTCTAACTCGCCATCGCTCAAATGCTGCTCTAAGCGGTAGGGGCAAAGATAGTTGCTACGGCCTTTTAGCAGCGCGGTGCGAATAGGCTTGCCCAGTAGTGTGCGCACTTGCGGTAAATCGCGATGAAAAAGCTGATCTTGCAGGTTGCGCGTGCCGGTGGAGACCAAGGTTTTTTGCCCAGAAAGCATCGCCGGCACTAAATATGCAAAGGTCTTACCGGTACCCGTGCCGGCCTCAACCAAGAGCTGCGACTTCGCTTTCAGTGTCTTTTCTACGGCCAGAGCCATCGCCACCTGCGGCGCACGCGGCTGATAGCCAGGTACTTTTTCAGCAAAAGGCCCATCAGCACCGAGTGCATGGCTAACACTCATGGTCGTCATTGCGTTACCTGCATGGCGCAGCTCCTGTGGCTTAGTGACGTGCGCGTCATGCTGGTTTTAAGCATTAGGTCGCGCGTGAACTAAGTAAAGCAGCTGGAATAGCACTCTGCTCACTTTCTATCGCTGCCAAGCGCGGCGCCAACAACGCCTGCATCATGTCGATGTGCAGCTCATTGGCGTTTAGCGCATCAATATAGGCGTAGCGACCACCGCCCGCCTGCTGGAAAAACTCCCGATTTTCTACGGCGATCTCTTCCAAAGTTTCTAAGCAATCGGCCGAGAATGCAGGGCAAATGACATCAACAGAGGCCAGCGATTGCTCGCCCCAGGCCTTGAGCGTGGCATCGGTGTAAGGCTTTACCCATTCCTGCAAGCCAAAGCGCGACTGAAAGCTCACACACCATTGCTCATCGCTTAAGCCCAATTCACGCACCACAGCAGCTGCGGTTGCACGGCAATGCTCGGGATATGGATCGCCTTTGTCGGCATAGGGCTGAGGAATGCCATGGAAGGAAAACAGCAGCTTTTCGGCTTGACCATTTACTGCCCAATGCGCTTTGATCGACTCAGCCAGCGCGTGAATATAGTGCGGATGAGCATGATAATCGCGGATGATTTGCAGCGATGGCAGTCGCCGCTGCTGCGGAATCCAGCGCGCAATTTGGTCGTATAGCGGCGCTGTAGAGGTTGCTGAATATTGTGGAAATAATGGCAGCACCACCCATTGATCAATGCCCTGCTGATGGCAATGCGCCATGGCATCACGCAATGATGGCTCGCCATAGCTCATGGCTGGCAACACCTGCACATCGAGAGCGGGAAATGCAGCAGACACACGCGCCTGAACTGCCGCAACTTGCGCCAACAGCGTCTCGCGCATCGGCGACTCATGCGTCCAAATACTGGCATAAGCCTTGGCCACGCGCTTTGGCCGTGATGGCAAAATAAGCAGGCGTAGAATAAAAAACCAAATTAGCCGAGGCACTTCAATCACGCGACTATCACTTAAAAATTCGCGTAAATAGCTGCGTACAGCGGCCGGCGTTGGCGCTGTTGGCGTGCCGAGGTTAGCCAAAATAACCGCTAC
>NZ_CEYEMI010000015.1:0-366 GCF_982810325.1 Paraperlucidibaca sp. | reverse complement strand
ACTTTGGTGCGTTCGATGGTCGGCGCAGGGCTTTTATCGCGGCAATAGCAAGATTCATTAACGCAGTTCATGAGCAACTCTCTCAAACAACACGTGGGCATAATACAGGCCAAATAATTAATGGTCTGCCTGAGCCAGAAACAATAACGCCGCGCAGGGCGCGGCGTTAGTTTACAAGCACTACACGTGTTTAGCTTAACGCTGCCAACATACGTTTGGTGATGTCATCAACTGAGCCCACGCCTTCCACTAAATGGTATTTAGCCGCATTGGGCGTTTGGCCATCACGAGCTTGATAGAAACCAACCAAAGGCTGTGTTTGCTCATGATAGATGGCTAAGCGCTTAGCTACTGTTGCTTCAGTGT